>JALSSQ010000249.1 GCA_026984165.1 Sulfurovum sp. | reverse complement strand
CAAAACCCAAATAGACGGTTGATTGTTAACTTATTATTCGGTTGTCAAAGATCATAAACTTTCGTTTCACAAGCACTTTCATAAAGCCTTTACATAAGGTCTTTGTGTTTGTGGACGCGTATTATAGACAAATGAAACTGAGATAAAAGTAAAAAAAGTAAATATTTTTTAAAAAAATTATTTTGAGAAGATCCTCTTCAGAGAATATGATATAATAGTTTCTAAATAATTTACTTAAAAAGGATCAACAATGAATAATGGTATAAGTATAACAAATCATCGGAATGGAGAAACCTATGAATTTAATATTATCAATTCTACAAGAGGACCCAATGCAGTAGATATTAGGGATTTTTTTAAAAAAACAGGTATGTTTACTTTTGATCCAGGATACACGTCAACTGCAAGCTGCAAATCAGAAATAACATTTATTGATGGAGGAAAAGGGGAATTGAGATATAGAGGAATACCCATAGAAGAGCTTGCTGGAAAACATACATATTTAGAAGTGTGTTATCTATTGCTCAATAGTAAATTGCCGAGCCCTGATGAGTTATTAGATTTTGATATCGAGTTGAGGCATCGTTCATTTTTGCATAGAGGGCTTCATAAATTATTTGATGCTTTTCCTGATAATGCTCACCCTATGGCAACACTTTCAGCTGCAACTACAGCTCTCGCTTCTTTTTATAAAGAGCATATAAACCTTACAAGTAGTGATGACTTTAATAAGATGGCGCATCGTATAATTTCCAAAATACCAACCATTGCAGCATTCTCATATAGACACTCTCTTGGTATTCCTTTTATCGAGCCAAATATAGAGCTTAGCTTTACAGAAAATTTTCTATTTATGATGAGAGCTTATCCTGGTGGTAAAATGCATATAGACAGACAAGGTGAAAGAAGCATTAAGGAGATTGAAATAAAAGCACTGGATACCATATTTACACTTCATGCAGATCATGAGCAGAATGCTTCGACGACAGTGGTAAGAAATGTGGCTTCTACGGGAGCTCACCCATACGTAGCAATATCTTCCGGTATAGCAGCACTGTGGGGCAGGGCTCATGGAGGTGCAAATGAATCCGTAATATCGCAGTTGGAAATGATAGGTTCAGTAAATAATGTTGAAAAATATATCAAAAAAGCAAAAGATCCAAATGATCCTTTTAGACTCATGGGCTTTGGTCATAGGGTATATAAAAATTTTGACCCTCGTGCAAAAATTCTTAAAAAACTTCAAGATGAATTAAAAAGTGAACTTAATTTGAACACAGAATTACTGGAAATAGCATCTAAGATCGAAGATATTGCTCTAAATGATGAATATTTTATATCTAGAAATCTATATCCTAATATTGATTTTTATACAGGAATTATTTTGACTGCCCTCCAAATACCAAAAAGTATGTTCACACCTATATTTGTTATTGGTCGAACAGTTGGCTGGATTACGCAATGGGTGGAATTCAAGCGGGAGGAAAAATCAAAGATATCCAGACCGAGGCAGCTGTATATTGGCAAATAAACGGGTGGCAGGATGACAAATGTCATTCTGCTTGTAGTTATCTATATCTCTTCTGCTTTTTGGACATCATATAGAATATCATCCATCGGATGTCTATACATTGGCATTGCAAGTCTCTTCTCATCAAGAATATGACCGATAAATCCAATAGATCTACCAACAATGAAGAATGCATTTAGAGTTCCCGATTCGATAAACTCATCTATCTCCTCTTCACTATAACCTAATGCTCTCCACATATCTACCATCAAGATACCAATTGTTCCATCAACATTTAAGATTAGGTTCTCTTTTTTGCTTGTAGTTAATTGTTCTACTGTTTTGGCATAATCAAGCAGTGGTGTAGCTGGAAAGTGCTCTGCTGCATAGTTCATCAAACCTGTAACTCT
>JALSSQ010000248.1 GCA_026984165.1 Sulfurovum sp. | reverse complement strand
GAATGACAATGCCATCAATGTCGCTATCAACAGACTTAAAAACAAAATAGACCCTCAAAATAAACAAAATTATTTTCAGCCTGTTTGGGGTGTTGGCTATAAATTTAACTAAAAATATGTCAATTTGCAATCTTTTTTCTATTTTATCATTTTTCACGCTACACTTACAACATGAATAAATTAGAAACCCTCAAACACTATTTCGGACATGATGCTTTTCGCCCCTTGCAAGAAGAGGTGGTAGATGCCATACTTCATGGTGAAGATGTACTGATGATACTCCCTACAGGGGGAGGAAAGTCGCTTTGTTATCAACTACCTACCCTGCTTATGGAAGGGATAACCGTCGTGGTTTCACCTCTACTTGCCCTCATGCATGACCAGGTAGTAGCGTTAAAGGCCAATGGTATATCAGCAGCCATGTTAAGCTCCATGCAAACCCTTGAAGAGAGCCAAGCCATAGAACAGCAACTACGTAATAGTGAGATAAAACTCCTTTATGTTGCACCAGAACGTCTCACCAATGCCTATTTCTTAAATATGCTCCATCAACTTCCCATCAACTTTTTTGTCATAGACGAAGCACACTGTGTTTCGGAGTGGGGGCATGAGTTTAGAGAGAACTATAGACGATTGAGCTTGCTTAAAGAGCAATTTTCTACTACACCCATAGCAGCATTTACTGCCACTGCTACGAATGCAGTAGAGCAAGACATCGCTACCAATTTAGGTTTGCAAAATCCCAAACGTGTACGTGGTTCACTCTTTAGAGAAAACCTGACCATTCATGCACGACACCGCATCAAAGACGGGCGGCAACAACTGCTTGAATTTTTGAAATTACATATAGACGAGTCAGGTATCATCTATACTTTATCACGTAAATCGACAGAGGCTATAGCAAGTTTTTTACAAGGTAAAGGGGTAGAAGCCAAAGCCTACCATGCAGGCTTGCCCACAGACGAAAAAAATGCTACCTACGCTGACTTTGTCGCAGACCGTGTGCAGGTAGTCGTAGCCACCATCGCTTTTGGTATGGGTATTGACAAGTCTAACATTCGTTTTGTTGTACACATGACACTGCCAAAAACCCTAGAAAATTTTTATCAAGAGATAGGACGTGCAGGGCGTGATGGGCTAGAGGCTGAGACCCTACTGCTTTACTCTGCCGCAGACATTGTGCAACAAAAGATGTTTATAGAAGATTTGCCAGAAACGCCTTACAAAGAGCATGCATTTAGCAAGCTTGAGAGTATGGTACGCTTTGCCAACAGTGAAAACTGTAGGCATCAAAGCATCGCTGCGTATTTTGATGACCGTATAGAATCTTGTGGCAGTAAATGTGACAACTGCACAGCCCCAGCCTCTGAAAAAATAGACATCACCACCGCTGCACGTATGATGCTCTCTGCCATCTTTCGTACCGAGCAAAACTTCGGGCTACACTACATTGTAGATGTGCTCAAAGGCAGTAAAGAGCAACGCCTCTTACAAAATGGACACGATCGCTTGTCGGTTTACGGCATAGGAGACGAATATAGCAAAAACCAATGGCTTACCATAGGTGACAAGCTCTTAGAGCTAGGAGCCGTTACCATAGGTGAGTTTAAGGTTTACAAGTTGACAGAGTTTGGGGTAGAGGTCATCAAAGGGGCACACACAATAGACCTCAAAAAAGAACGCCTCACAGTACAAAAAGCCCAAGCCAAAAAGAAAGTCACTTATTTCGACGACTACGATGTAGAGATGTACGACAAACTACGCACTTTACGTACCCAAATAGCCTCAGAACAAGGCATACCACCCTACATTGTATTTTCAGACAAGACCCTCAAAGACCTCTCTGCCAAAGTACCACAGACTAAAGAAGAGATGCTGGACGTGCATGGGATTGGGGAAGTGAAGTTTGAGAGATATGGGG
>JALSSQ010000247.1 GCA_026984165.1 Sulfurovum sp. | reverse complement strand
GCCAAACAACCGTTTTAAAAAATAAAGGATGATTGAATGAGCATACTAATGACAGGTGGTGGAACAGGTGGGCACTTGGCTATTATTAAAGCAGTAAAAGAAGCACTGATGAAGGAGCAGGGAGCAGGGAGCAGGGAGCAGGTATTGGTGTATGTGGGTTCTACTAAAGGGCAGGACAGACAATGGTTTGAGAATGATAATGATTTTGAAGAGAAATATTTTTTTGACACACGAGGTGTGGTAAATCAAGGTGGGCTAGGAAAGATAAAATCACTCTTTATGATGGCTGGAGCTACACTTAAAGCTATTAGACTTATACGTAAGCATAAAGCAAAAGTCGTTTTTTCAGTAGGGGGTTTTTCGGCAGCGCCCATGGCGTTTGCCGCGAAGCTTACAGGCACACCACTGGTCATACATGAACAAAATGCTGCCCTTGGCTTACTCAATAAATTCTTAAAGCCTTATGCAACAGAGTTCATCTCTTCATATCTGAAAGAGAGCCCTATAAAAGCATACCCCATTAAAGAAGTCTTTTTTCAAAACGCACATCTGCGTCATGAAGTAAAAACTATTATTTTTCTAGGAGGCTCACAAGGAGCACAGGCTATTAATACTTTGGCACTTCAAATAGCTCCCAAGCTTAAAGAAAAAGGTATTAAGATCATTCACCAAGCAGGGGCGAATAATATAGAAGAAGTGCAAAAGGCTTATGAAGAGTTAGGTATAAAAGCAGAGGTTTTTGGTTTTACTACGAAGTTGGCTGACTACATGAATGAAGCAGACTTCGCCATAGCACGTGCTGGAGCATCTACACTTTGGGAACTGAGTGCTACAGCTGTACCTACACTTTACATTCCTTACCCTTATGCAGCTTCTGATCATCAGTACTATAATGCCAGTTTTCTTGTAGAAAAAAATCTTGCATGGGTGATGAGAGAAAATAAGATAGACAAAGAAAAAGTATTCTCATTACTTGATAAAGATATGTCAAGCGTGAGTCAAGGACTCATGGAGAGTGTAGAGAAAAATGGGAGTCAAAAAATAGCAAAATTGTTGAAAGAATTATAACTCACAAACACCCCACAATTTAACGTCATACTTTTAAAAATACTTTAGGAGTATGTAAGATGAAAAAAATATTTTTATTGATAACAGCATTTATAGCAGTCATACTGTTAAATGGATGTGGTGGAACAATTTATAGTGATGATTACTATAGAAATTATGTAGGAGATAATCTTACCACACTGTTTCTTGTAGATGAACGTGGATTTTCTTATGCCAATATACCGTATAAATGTGATTCTATGACTCAGTGGAGTTACACAGCACCCAATGGAGAGTTTTCTTTTGTTGTACCTGATACCTGTGAATTTGATTTTAATGGACTGAACGGAGTTTATAGAGATGCTTTAGATGATATTGTGCGTATTGTTGATGATAGAAATTCAGGAAAAGGTGGCATAGAATATGGTTGTGAATCTTTCGGTATTTCCTCAACATTCAGCGATGGTAGTTTTGATTATGATCAAAATGATGTATGTAGTTTTTACCTCTAAATAACCACATTTACGATAAAATATCTTCAATTAATTCATAGGGCAGGAGCTCTTTATTTTTAGGATCATTTTATCATGGATATTAGAAAATCATTTCTAGACTTTTTTCAAAGCAAGGGGCATCAGGTTGTGCCCTCCTCACCTCTCGTACCAGAAGATGCCACACTGATGTTTACCAATGCTGGCATGGTACAGTTTAAAAACATCTTTACGGGTGAAGCCCCTATCCCTGCTACCCCTCGAGCCACATCAAGCCAGACCTGTCTTAGAGCAGGTGGAAAACACAATGACCTTGACAATGTAGGCTATACTGCACGTCACCATACACTTTTTGAGATGCTGGGAAACTTCTCTTTTGCGGAC
>JALSSQ010000246.1 GCA_026984165.1 Sulfurovum sp. | reverse complement strand
ACCTTTGGCTGTGGCGAATATTAATTTGGCTTCACTGTACGACTGTAAACCTAAAGATGTGACTACGCTGATATTGTTGAGTACGCTGATATTTATTCCATTATTATTTGGCTTGAGTTATATTGTAAATCATTACTATTTAGGGTAAAATAATCCCATTATTTTAGGAGTTATCTATGAAGAAAATGACCCTCATCATCGGTGCTGGAGGCGTGGGGAACGTTGTCGCTTTTAAATGTGCGATGAACAGTAACACTTTTGGCGACATCACCCTGGCTTCTCGTACAGTGAGCAAATGTGATACTATAGCCAAAAACGTACTAGAAAAAACAGGTGTTACTCTTGCTACCGCGAGTGTAGATGCCGACTCCATCACAGAGCTTGTCGAACTGATAACGCAGGTCAAAGCAGATATCGTCATCAACGTGGCACTACCCTACCAAGACCTCACCATTATGGATGCCTGTATCCAATGTGGTGTGGACTACCTGGATACCGCCAACTATGAACACCCAGACACTGCAAAGTTTGAATACAAAGAACAGTGGGCAAGAGATGCAGAGTTTCAAAAAGCCAACATTATGGGGCTACTGGGTTCAGGCTTTGACCCAGGGGTGACCAATGTCTTTTGTGCCTATGCCCAAAAACACTACTTTGATGAGATACATACCATAGACATACTCGACTGTAACGCAGGAGACCACGGCTACCCCTTTGCTACCAACTTTAACCCAGAGATAAACCTGCGTGAAGTAAGTGCCAAAGGGCGTTACTGGGAAAATGGAAAGTGGATAGAGACAGAACCCATGGCTATCAAACAAGTGTGGGACTACCCGGAAGTAGGCGCTAAAGAGAGCTACCTGCTCTATCATGAAGAGATGGAGTCTCTCGTAAAACACATCAAAGGTTTAAAAAGAATTAGATTTTTTATGACTTTTGGGCAGAGCTACCTTACCCATATGAAATGTTTGGAAAATGTAGGCATGTTAGGCATCAAAGAGGTAGAACACAAAGGCATGAAGATAGTCCCTATGGAGTTCTTAGCTACCCTACTACCTGACCCTGCGAGCTTAGGAGAACGTACCAAAGGCAAAACAAACATCGGCATCTTTGCCAAGGGCATCAAAGATGGTATAGAAAAAACGATCTATATCTATCAAGTCTCAGACCATGAGAAGTGTTACCAAGAAGTTATGAGCCAAGGGGTCAGCTACACCACAGGCGTACCAGCCATGATAGGTGCCAAACTGATGCTAGAGGGAAAGTGGCAAGGCAAAGGTGTCTTTAACATGGAAGAGTTCGACCCAGATCCGTTTATGGAAGAGCTTATGGTACAAGGACTGCCATGGAAAGTGATGGAGTTAGGAGCAGATGAAAGTAGAGAGGTAACAATGCGGTAATATTTATCTTTTATAATACGCATCATAAAGGATAAAAAATGCTTGACAAGATCATTCATCTCATAAATATAATAATACCAGATAACCTTTTTGTTACAATTGATAAATTTTTTGAAATTGATGATATTTGATAACTATTGCTATAACAAACTTACTATACAATTTTTTTAAATATCCTACTTTAACATTTAAATTCTATAGACATTAGCAATTAAGGTTTGAGTATGCATTTTCGCGGCTTTCCCAAAGAAGGACTTCAGTTCTTAGATAACATTATCATCAACAACTCCAAAGAGTGGCTGGATGCACATAAAGAGGAGTATGAGAAATACATTGTTGCACCTAATGTTGCTTATGTAGAAAAGATGGGTGAGCACTTGCAAATACTTGTACCCAACATACATGCCATACCTAAGGTTAACAAATCACTCTTTCGTATCTACCGTGATGCACGCTTTCATAGACTTGACCCTATCAAAGAGCGTATAGGCATCATCTTTTGGCAGGGAGCTACACACAGAATG
>JALSSQ010000245.1 GCA_026984165.1 Sulfurovum sp. | reverse complement strand
GAGCGCAAGTTCTTTTGTAGTACCTGATGGATCTTGACCCACAGCGATAAGATCTGGAATACCACCCCCTCTTACAAACTCTGAACGTACTGTATGTCCTGGTGCTTTTGGTGCGATCATGGTAACGTTGATATCTTTTCTAGGCTTGATTCTTCCATAATGAATATTAAATCCATGCCCAAAAGCAATCGTCGCACCTGTTTTAAGGTTTGGTGCAATTTCATTGTCATAAATCTCTTTTTGATTTTCATCAGGAAGAAGGATCATAACCACATCTGCTTTAGCAGTAGCCTCAGCTACACTAAGAGTTTCAAACCCTTTGGCAACAGCTTTTGCCCATGAGCTTCCATCGGCTCTAAGTCCTACCACCACATTGACACCTGAATCTCTAAGGTTTTCTGCGTGTGCGTGGCCTTGTGAACCAAAACCGATCATTGCTACTGTTTTAGATTTGATAATCTCGATATCACAATCTTTATCATAATATACATTTAAAGTTGACATGTATGTTCCTTATCTGTTAAATAAATTTTACCAAAGAAACAATCGATAAATCGACCACTTCGTTTTGTTTTCGCGATTATACCCAAATAATACTTATTCTCTTTACTTTTGAACTGTTAATCTTTTATGCTATAATAATTTTAGTTTACATCAAGGAATAAACTATGCTAACATTTTTAGACACCAGTGTACTTTGGTGGTATTGGATAGTTGTGGGACTGGTACTCCTTATTTTGGAGATCAATACAGGCACCTTTGTCATCTTGGGATTAGGTATTGCATCTGTGCTTGTAGGATTACTGGACTATGCTATGCCTATGACCTTTATGAAGCAAATACTCATGTGGATTGCACTTTCTCTGTTTTGGTTATGGGCATGGAAACGTTGGGTCAAAGAAAAGGATGTCAGTGACTCTGGACAATCCAACTACAACCTAGACACCTTAGGTACTGTTACGCAAGCTATAGAACCACATAACAGAGGCAAAGTCACCTTTGATACACCTGTTTTGGGCAATACTTCATGGACTGCTACTGCTACACAAAGCATCGCAAAAGATGCGCGTGTAAAAATAGTCGATATTCACGGTCAACTCATCGAAGTGACACCACTATCAAACTAAAAAGGAAAAATTATGGAATTCACACAAATTGCTGTCATACTCGCTGTACTTGTAGTCGTTACCCTTTATAAAGGAATCAACATCGTCCCCCAAGGGGAAGAGTGGGTAGTAGAGAGATTGGGTAAATTTTCACGTGTTTTAACACCTGGACTTAAACTTATTTTTCCCTATATAGAATCTGTTCGACAACGTATCTCTACAAGAGATATCATACTCGATATTCCGCAACAAGAGGTCATTACACGTGACAATGCTGTCATTACTACCAATGCTGTCACTTTTATTCGTGTCACTAAACCAGAAAATGCACTTTATGGTGTAGAAAATTTTAAACTTGCTATTCAACAACTGGTGATGACTACGTTACGTTCTATACTAGGAGAGATGACGCTTGATGAAGCACTAAGCAATCGTGAGCACATCAAAACCAAACTCAAAGAGGCCATCATCGATGACGTAGCCGACTGGGGTGTGACGGTAAAATCTGTAGAGATTCAAGACATCAACCCAAGTGCCTCCATGCAAGAATCTATGGAACGCCAAGCCGCAGCAGAACGTGAAAGACGTGCCATAGAAACCACCGCTGAGGGTAACAAAAATGCTGCCATCTTGGAAGCAGACGGTAAACTAGCAGCTGCAGAACGTGAAGCCAAAGCCCAGATTACCCTAGCCAACGCCTCAGCCGAAGCCATCAAAATGATAAGTGAAAATATCCAAGATAAAGAACTCCCTGCCATGTTCTTACTCGGTGACCGCTACATCAATTCACTTGAACAAATGAGCCAAAGCGACAACTCCA
>JALSSQ010000244.1 GCA_026984165.1 Sulfurovum sp. | reverse complement strand
ATTTTCATTACTTCCCTTATGGTTGTCACATTGCATATTTTCTTTTATTTTGCATGCCAGCTGATACACTGACATTGCATAATAAGCACTGTGATTATATCGCGTTAAGACAAAAAAGTTTTTTGCCCCATACCATAATTCATCATATTTTTTTCTATTGAGTTTTATTAAACATACTTTTCCTGCATAATTCCATTTTTGCTTAGGTTTAAACTTTCCTAGATCATCTTGACTGTAAAATGTTTTATATCCTGTTTTTAATCCATGAAACCTTTTGCCTTCATAGCTTACACGTGTGGCTACAGGTTCACCTACTCTCCATCCATTCTTTTTTATATAATTTGCTACAGAAGCAACAGCATCACTTACTTTATGCAAAGCAACTTTCCCATCACCATCAAAATCAACTCCATATGCAGCATAATTACTCGGCATAAATTGCCCTAACCCTATAGCACCTGCATACGAACCTTTAATATTTTTAGGATTAAATTTCTCTGTTTGTGAGAGATATAAAAATTTTTTAAGTTGATACTTGAAAAATCTATTTCTTCTATTGTTTTCAAATGATAAGTTAGTTAAGGTATCAAAGACTAAATATGTTCCTACATTATGCCCATATACTGTCTCAACACCAATAATAGCTGCTATATACTCCTTAGGAATACCAAATCTCTTCTCAACAGCATCAAAAACTGCTTTATTTTTTTGAATAAATGCAACCCCCTGTTTCACACGTAATGGAGTAATTTTTAATTTACTATATCTGTCCCATGCTCCATATTTAGGGTAAAGTTTATTCAATCTTTCCTGCTCTTTTTTCGTACGTTTTTTTTTCACTTGTGGGCGGAAAATACGTAAAGGTGTTTTGTATAGTTTTACATCAGAAAAAAGAGATGAAAGATATGTCTGGTTCATATCATATTCCTTCACAAGCATTGAGATAAAAGATTGAACCTCTTTGTATTGTGTATAATCTTTTGCATGCAAAACACATAACATCCATATAAAAACAAACACTATTTTCATCTAAGACTCCAAAAAAATTTGTTATGGTATTGTAACTAAATAGTATTAGGTATATAATGTTACAGGCTCTTATGAAAGGTTTGCTATGTCTAAAAAAAATATTTTATTTGTATGTCTGGGGAATATCTGTAGGAGTCCTCTGGCTGAAGGAGTTGCCAAAACTATAAATCAAAAACAAGATTTAGGACTTATCATCGACTCAGCAGGCACCAGTGCATGGCATGAAGGAGAAATACCTTGTGAAGATTCTATACGCATAGCTAAGATGCATGGTATCGATATTTCAAAATTTCGTGCACGTCAAGTTCAAATGAAAGACCGAACAATATTTGATTATGTGATTGCTATGGATAAAAGCAATAAAGAAAATTTAGAGAAAATGGGATTTACAGATGTATATCTCTTGGGTGAATTTGCTAATTATGATTGCAAAGATGTCCCTGACCCTTACTTTTTTGAAACATTTGATGATGGCATAAAAAGCGTCTATATCATGATCGAACAGTGTGTCAAAGACCTGCTCAAAAGGATAAATAATGGCAGCGTCTGATTATTGTATTGTCACTGTAACAACCGATAGTTATGACAATGCAACACGTATTACCCAAACTTTACTTGAAAAAAAACTAGTTGCCTGTGTACAATCCCATAACATTCAAAGTACCTACAGGTGGCAAGGGAAAATGATTGATACAAAAGAGATACATCTTAACCTTAAAACAAAAGTATCTCTTTTTAATGAAATAAAAATGCTTATTTTAGAGCTACACACCTATGATGTTCCAGAAATTCTTATGTTCCGCTGTAATGAAGGCAATAGGGACTATTTTCAATGGATAGAAAAAGAGACACAGAAAACAAAAGGATAAAAAATGAATGATGATTTCACAAAAGCAATGCATTTTAGACATGCTTGTAAGATATTTGATGAGACAAAGAAAATAAATGATGAAAAAATGCGCTACATCTTGGAAGCAGGACGAAAATCACCTTCATCTTTTGGAATGGAAGGATGGAAATTTTTAGTCATCACCAATGAAGCCCTCAAAGAGCAGTTGCGTCCTGTCTGTTGGAACCAAGTACAAGTTACTTCTTGTTCGCATCTTGTCATCATACTTGCTGCCATAGAAAATGTAAAAGTAGAAAGCGGTGAAGTTGAAAAACGTTTTAAAAGACGTAATATGCCACAAGAAAGTCTAGATTTGTATATGGACATCTACGCAAAACATTTAGAAAAAACACTCAGTAATGATGAAAATATCTATCACTGGACATCCAAACAAACTTATATAGCTCTAGCCAATATGATGACAGCAGCCGCTTACATAGGTATTGACTCTTGTCCTATGGAAGGATTTGAAAAAGAAATGGTAGAAGAAATTCTTGAACTTGATACTAGCAAATGGCAAGTCTCTGTAATAGTTTCTTTCGGATACAGACTCAATGCACAATCAGAACAACTAAGACTACCTTTTGAACAAGTCATTGAATATATCACATAATTGCTACATATTTAATCATTAGATGCATACTTTTATTTCAGCCTAAGTAAAAAAGATTATAATATTTTGCTAAACTATTCGTGAGGATAGGACAGAAAGCTACGGGTCTTAAAGGGGAAGATAAGATAGCCGAGTTGCACAATATGCGACAGCCTCCTTTTTATACAACTTAACTATTTTCTTGTCGCATTTTGTCATGTTAATTCTCTAGATACAATGCACTATCTAGCACTATTACCTCTACTGTATTTCAAACGATAACTCTTTTTACGCTTGTTTGCATCCTCTAGTATTTTTTTCTTTACTTCCATACTTGACTTGTGCCATTGTTTCATATCATTTAAACTACGAAAGCAACCTACACAGATATCATCGTTATTAAGACAGCATCGTCTTATACAGGGTTTTTCTATAGTAGAAATCATTATTTCGTTTTTAACCTTTTCAAATTATTGTTCCAATTCTTACATACCTTTTACACATTCAAAAAGCGATATACAACAAAAACACACAAACTTACATCCAAGAAAAAGGACACTCATTGCAACAGAAAAAATGCCATATATACCACCCTATCAAATATTAAAGGTCTATCGCATACTGTTTTAATGTCTCTAAGTCTATAAGCTCTAACATCTTTATGTGTGTTGCATGTATAAATATTTGTGGTGCCATACCGTCATGGACTGCTTTTACAAAAGAGTGCCCACCAAGACACCAGCTTTGACCTGGTTTTACCCCAGCAAAGTTGTACTGTGGCATTGGAGTTGAGAGGTCATTGCCTACTTTTTTACTGTACTCTAAAAACTCTTTAGTCGCGTAAATACACACAGCATGCACCGCAGGGTTATGGTTGCCTGTATTGCATGATCCATCACGGTGAAAGCCTGTGAGCGGATTTAAGGAGCATGGCTCTAGGGGTTCACCTAAAACGTTGATTGATTCATCCATAGTACTCTCTCCATTATTTTGGGTTTAAGCATATTATATCTGAATTGTAAATAGAGTAGAAAAAGTGGTGGGAAATTTAACTATGTTTATAAAATATGTGGCAAGAAGGTACGCAAGAAGAGGAATTCCTCTTCTCGTTAGAGATTATTTAGCAGTAATTTGAGTTGCAATAGCTTCAATGTCAGCATCAGAAAGTTTATCTGCTTGACCTTTCATGACACCTTTCATTGCTCCACCGTAAGAACCGTCTTTGTATCCTTTAAGTGCAGTGATGATGTCTGCTTTCGCCATATCTTTAACGATTTTAGACTTACCTAATGCTGCTTTTTCAAAGTTAGCTCCGTGACAACCTACACATGCTGCTGTGTTTGCTGCAAATGTTGATGTTGCTGCGATTGCCGCTACCGATAGTGTTACTAATGTTTTTTTCATGTTTGTACTCCATAATAATTTTTAATACAATTTATTATATGTACTTAACTTAAAAAATACAAGATAGACGCATAAATAATGAATAATTTATACTAAAAACGTCATTTTTCATCAATACAGGGTACAATATATCATTATTATTTATAAAAAAATACATTCAAATTGATTGTTTCTGTACAAACCAAGTAAACTCTCCTTGCATACACACTACATCATCATACGTTTTAAGCACAACATCTACCACAATACTCGCACGCCCTTTACGTGCAAATTGAGACAAAAATTTTTCTTTTGCCTCTTCTTTTATATTTGCTACAGCATAGATGCAAGATGTAGCAGGGTTTTTGTATTTGACAGTTGCATCTCTAAGTACCACAACAACCTTTCCTTCAAGTTCTGGGAAAGTCTCTTGCAAACAAAGCCCAGATTGTGTCTCTGCTAAGGTAAACTGAGCAGATGCATGTATAGTTTCCATGTGGTTTTGCACTACATCTGTAGCTTCAAGTTTGAGTCTGCCCTCTTCATTTTTTATGCCTGTGTGTTTTACAAAAGGGATTTGTGTTGCGTCCATACTAACCTTTCTTGCTATATGCTGTCAAAATTCTACCATTTCTAAAGAGTGTCCCTGCATGTTCAACACCGTCAAATACATCTTTTTGTGTCCATCCCATTTCATAGAGTGCATCCAAGTCACTTTGGGTACACGCTTTACTCTCATAGATAACTTTAAGGGCATGCCTAGCCAAGGCTTGATGTTTTTCATCAAATGGTATAGTTGAGATGTCGGTTATAGCATCATCGAGTTCTTTTTGTGTGTACTCACGAGCCAGCAAAAATTTTGTATTAAATGCCTTACAATAAGCATAGTCTTCCCTAAAAGCAATATGTAAACGCACAAATCCAAACCAATTAGGGTCAATGTGTGGATGCTTGGCAATGCGTAACATCGCTTTGATAAAATCCTCTAAATACTCTGCCTCTATATTACCTAGAAACTCCATTTGCGGAGGTACTGCACCATAGAAGAGTTTTATTTTTTTATAAAGTTGTTCTAGCCTCTGCGCTTGTGCTTCATTTTTTTGGTACATAAACATATTTTGTCCTTTAAAATCTAAATTAGACTATTTAGTCTAATCATAGTGTAAAGAAGTTTAACTTAAATTAGACTGATTAGTCTAATTTTTATATGTTGCCAAAGTATCTAAGATGAATTTACTGTGTTTGATAAAATGTTTAGAAGAAGATAAAGAAGGAGAGAGAGACAACACACCCCATGTACTCTCAAGGATATAACTGGCAAAAGCTTTTACATCTAATGTCTTGTTAAACTCTCCACTCTCTATGCCTTTTTGTAAAAGGGATGCAAGGTTTTCTTCCATCTGCCTAACCTTAGCACTCAAAAGTACATCAAATGTTTCATCTACAGCAGAAAGCTCAACCATAAGTCTATAAAGCGGACAGCCATAGATAATGAGAGGTCTGTTTTTTGCCATCGCAGCAAAAGTATCTCTTAATGCATCGGTCACACTCTTGCCCTCTTTTGGCTCAAAGTCAAAAAATAGCTCCATCTTAGGAAAGAGTCGTTCCTCCACCATAGCAAGTACCAACTCTTTTTTTCCCTTAAAATGATGATACATAGAGCCTTTGGGTATGCCTGCACGTTTAAGTATGGTATCAACAGAGGTTGCCGTGTAACCGTGTATATACACCTCATCAAAGGTAATGTCTAGGAGTTTTTCTCTTGTGGGTTGTTTTTTAGTCATGTGATATATTGTAGTGTATTGTTTTAAGTACACCATTCAAATCTTCTATATGCTCTGTAATCACTTCAAAAACAACTTCAGAATTTAAATCAAAATAGTGATGTGACAATATATCTCTCATTCCTGCTATTTCACGCCAGGGTGTATCAGGATAGTGTGAAAATATATTTTTATCCGTTAATTTATCTATTTGTTTTACTGCTTCACCTATAGCAATAAGTTGCATACACAAGCTATCTAGGAGTATAAGGCTATTATCATCAACCAAAAAGTCATCTATACTTTTAATATCTTTACTTCTATGGGTAATCTTATCTGTAGCCTCTATCATATGACTAAGTATGTCTAAAACAATTTCTTTATCATACATATATACTGTCTTTTTGGATTCTCTTTTTTAACAAACCATTCATTCGTTCTCGTATTTGTACAATATCTACATGCTTATTAAAGTAAGCTTCAATATCTTCTTTAATTGCTACAAGTCCAAACATCGTACTTTTTTCGAAGTCAACCACAATATCAATATCGCTATCTTCACTCGCTTCATTACGTGCATAGCTACCAAATATACCTAAACGTTTTATCGCGTATTGCTCTTTTTTTGATGCCTTATATACTTTTAAATACTCTAGTATTTCTTCTTTTGTTAACATCTATTTATCCATATTTTTGTGCATTATTATCATAGTGCTATTTAAGTAGTAAAAAGTTTACTTTCAGCCAAAATTTAAGTGGGAGTAAACTCTCCACTTCCTAGACACGCTAAGTTTTAATTTTATTATATACCATTTGGTGTATAATGTCAATCTAATTATTTCACTGTTTTCTTTCCAGCTTTTATCCAACCATTCTCTATACCACCTTTAAGCTCATAGACATTCTCAAAGCCCATTTGTTCAAGCCCTTGTCCTAGTGACTTAGAACGGTTTGCATGTGCACAGTAAAGTAAAATGGGTTCTTTTTTATCTTTCACCAAATGTCCTAACTCAAAAAACCACTGCGCCAAATCTGGCTGACCTTTTGGCGTAAAAAACATCATCTTGTGCGCACCCTTGATGATACCTGTCTGTTTCCACTCCATGGGAGTACGGATGTCTATCGTCGGATACCCTTTTGCCATCAGCTTTTCAAATGTGTTCACATCAACTGTTTTGAACTCTGCAAAGAGAGCTGTACCTAAGAGTGCTGTTATAAGTAGTATTTTTTTCATTTGTGTATTCCTTAAAATTAATGATGGAAGTATATACCGTAAAGATTAACCAATCTTTACTGCCATTAATGATTTCCTTTGAATCATTTTTTTACATATCATTAGCTATACTACAGAAAAATTTTAGGGAATTTAATATGAAATTAAAACTACTTTTAATGTCAACAACGATAATAGCAAATGCCAGCTTTTTTAGCCATGATTTGAAGTATTATGAGACACATCTTGATGATGCAAAAAGAAAATTTGAAGAATGTAAGAAAGAGTTTCAACACGCTTTAATAGATAGAGACAAGAATAAAATCAAAGAAATTAAACAAAACTCAGAATGCATTGACTCAGAAAAAGCCATCAAAGAAGCAAAACGGAGAGAGTATGAAGCAAAAAGAGCTTTAGAAGAAAAACAAAGAAAAGAGAAAGAGGCAAAGCAAAAATCCCTCTTTGAAGCAAAGAAAAAAGAGTTTTTAGAAAAATACAAAAATATGGACTATTTAGCGTTCTTAAAAGACGGCAAACAAGAATGTAGCTACTTTAATCAAAATGCTTTGTTTGGTGCTATGGACTATTCTCTTAAAGCTTCTAAATGTGTAGCGTGGAAAGAGTTGCAAAAAGAAAAAGAACAAACAGCCATTACAGATATGGATGCCAAGTATCCCGTAGAAAAACTTTTAGATTATAAAAACGAAGTTTGTAAACATGCTAGTTATGGCGATACAACTTGTGAATTTGTCAGAGATGTCGTCTTTAAACAAAGAGAAGATAAGGTTGTAAAAAATTATTTAGCAAACAAAGATTTACTTAAAAAAGATTTTAATGCATGCCACAAAAAATTCTATGCTTTATACATGCAGAGCAAATATCAAGAGGCTGACAAGGTTAAGAATACCTATAAATGCTATATGGCGTCCCAAGCTGCACAAAAACTAAATATCTTTAACTATATACACCCTATGAAGTAAAGGAGAAAAAATGAAAAAAACTGTAATAAATATTTTTAAAGGCTTAACACCTCAATACTATTTTAGACAACTGTTTTTTAGCATTTTAATTTTTGGGATTATTATACTTTTTATGGGTAATGCTGGTATAGAACTTGATGAAAAGGCATACAAAGGATTAGTTTTAGGAACAATAAATACTCTTCTTTATCCATATGCAAGATTTGCCTATGAAAGTATTGTGAACTTTTTTACAGGTGATAATGAATTTTATTTAAATGCTGTTTGGATGTTGATGGTAAAATTTCTTACAATGGTTTTATGCTGGGGTTTTGCAATATTTATCGCACCTCTTGGATTAATATTGATCTATTTATATCAAAGAAAAGAGAAAAAAGAAGAGAAAGAATAATCTTACTCTTGATAGTTAACCTTTTATGTATATTGATTCCTTAAAATTAATGCTGGGAGTATAAACAGTAAAGATTAACCAAATACTACTTTCTACATTTTTTCATCATCTCTATTGTTTCATTATTTATGTCACTATTACGCTCTTTCAAATGATTTAGTATCATAGCAAATCTCTCTTTATCTAGATGCTGACCAAATTTAAATTTGCATGAGATAGTATTAGGCACTATCTTCACCACCGCTGTGGCTTTCAGTGCTTTAGTATAGGCTTCATCACTAAAAGGTTTGTAGCCTCCCTCTGGTTGGAGCTTTTGCATCATCGCTTCAAACATCATGGCTTTTTCTTCTCTATCTTCTACCGTTTCGGCTACACCATCAATGCTTACAGACTTGAAAAAGTGCGTTGCAGGACACGCCAAGCCCTCCGTAGAGCTGAAAAAAGACGGGATCAATGCATAGCTTTCTACAACAGAAAAAGAGACCTTGGGATTTTTCTCCAGTATCTTCATCTTTTTGTTTTTCAATGCACCGTGAAAATAGATATTCTCTTCTATACGTACAAAGTTAAGGGGTACGGCATAGGGGTCGTTGTTATGACATAGAGCTAATGTGCCATACTCTGCTTTGTCTAGGACTTCGTTGATGATGTGTTTGTCTGTGATTTGGAATACTTTTTTCATATTACATCCTACGAATTTTTATGCTATTATACGTCTTATCTGTACTTACTACAAGATACAAAATATTTATATTTTTAAAGGACAGTTTAAACTCTTTCTATGTTTTTATAATTATAAACTAACCAATTTTATGTATAATTTCTAAACATAACCTAATAAGGCTAAAAATGAATT
>JALSSQ010000243.1 GCA_026984165.1 Sulfurovum sp. | reverse complement strand
ATTACTTTGTATAGGATACAATGCACCGTTATTAAAATCACTATAGATACCAAACAGTGATGTATGTGCTGTTGTGCTTGAATTTACAGGTGTCGCTGCTACTGCTACGTCCGGATTTGACTGACAGTAGCTACTAGGTGACGAGACTGAAATGTTATGTGTCGCACCATCAGTGACAATATCTACAAGCGGTGCACTTCCTTGTGCATTGGCTCCGCTTCCAAGTCCAGCGGAACTTGGATCTGCTTCTATTCTACATTTATCTCCAGCTGTAGCAACAGTAAGCGTATAGCTTCCATTTGCCGCTGTAGTAACACTAGGTGTTGAGCCATCCTCACAGACAGCAGTGATTTGCATGCCGGAAACACCCACTTCCCCTGCATCTTGTGTACCGTTAAGATTGTAGTCTTGATAAACGGTTCCTGTTATGTTTGCATAACTCCATACACTCACCAATAAATATAAAAAAATAAATTTTATATTCATCACCAAACTTGTGTGTTTTGACATCTCTTTCCCCTTATGTTTAAATTATCCTCTTTTCATAAAAAAAGGGATTAACATAGTTTACAATAAAAAAAATTAAAAGAAATCATTTTTTTGTCATAATTTTAAAACTATTTGTTTGGGATAGCCAAACAACTTCATAAAAAATTCTGTCTTTTTTTGCTGTTTGCGCTATGAGCGTATAGGAAAATGGAATGCTTTGTAGTTCTAATCTGTTTTTATTTTTTATTTTTATTTTTCTAATATGTTCATTGACACTTGGAAGCGCTAAAAGTTTTTTAGAAAAGTGGGCAAGTTTTCTCTTCTGTATCTTGTAGGCGTATAAGGCATTGTCTCTAGCAGACCCTACAAGTAAGAACTTTCCTTTTTCGCTTTTTATCATAGCCATACTCAACACATCAACACCATCTACTTTTTGCAGTATCTCTTTTGTACGTGGGTCGATATGGTATATCACACCTTTTTGGCTACTGTAGTCAGACTCATCTATTGCAGCCACCCACAGTGTACCATCATCACAATCATAGGCGATGGCATTGAGCCCATAAGGGTTACTGGGAGTTGGGAGCACATCATCAAAATGCATAAAAATAGAAAGTTTTCCTGTTTTTGTGTCAAGCTTGTAGAGATTTTTTTGGAGATTGAATGTTGTAGGATAGATAGATATAAATGGTGTAGGAATAAGATAGATATTGCCTTGTGCATCCAGTGTATAGGTACTAAAATGTGCATACTGTTCCCACTGTTTGGGGTGCAAAACTTTATCAAATGTTTTGCCATATAAAAGTGCAATACCTGTAAAATGCTTTTGCGATAGGTCTATCATCACAGGTCGAGGGATATGCATCTTTGTTAAAAATTGAGGTGGTCTTGCACAATTTTTTTGCTTTTCAAAAGCACCCAAGATAGAGACTTTTTTCTTACCATCAGATGCATGCTTTTTTTTGGAAACCACTACATATCCTGCAATACCTAAGAGGCATAATACAACAACTATAGGAAAATATTTTTTCATTTCACTGCCTTTATAGGCACAAATTTTGGTCCTACTGTACAAGGCCACACTTTTACTTCAAGATTACCATCCTCACCAATCATCGTATCGGCCCAACAGTACTCATGTCCTTTTTGGGCATCATTGTGTATGCGAGGCACATACCATAGGACAATGTTTTCTTCCTTAATAGACTCATCATTCAGGTAGGTTTCCACACCATCAGATTTTAAGTCACAGCAAGAGCCTAAAGTAAGCAAATCTTTGTCTCCCTCTTCTGCTTTAAAGCGTGTAGCAAAGAGTGTGGCATGGTCTCCACGGCTATTGTCACCAAACTGTCCATGGTTTGGCTCGATATAATAGCCTTTATGCGCATCGCTAGAAGAAATAATCTTATACAAAAACTGCTCCTTGCTTCCTACTCCTTGCTCCTTACTCCCTG
>JALSSQ010000242.1 GCA_026984165.1 Sulfurovum sp. | reverse complement strand
CAGAATTGGAGGATATTTCAGAGAAAAATAGCTAAAAGTGAAGAACTTTATTTTTTAGGTGTTATAATATTTGAAATATGATGGATTTTTTGGGTTATTCAGAGGGTTCAATTATTATATTTTTCATGGACTGTTTCTCCCTACTGTACTCTCATTATTCTATTGGATTATAACATAAATAAAAATTTTTATATTATCTATTTTACCTCAACTAAAAAATACAAGCTTTGGCTATAATTTTAAAATAATAAAATTATACACCAAGGTAACAAATGTCGACCCATAAACAAATATTTTTATGTGCTATTAACAATATCCTTTCTGGTATCTGCCAAGAAGATTGTAAATTTTGCACACAGTCGGTACGTTATCATGCAGAGATTGAACGATATAACTATAAAAAAATAGAGCAAATTGTAAAAGAAGCCAAAATTGCCAAGGAAAATGGTGCATTGGGATACTGTTTAGTAACGGCAGGCAAAGGGCTAGATGACAAAAAAGTGGACTTTGTGGCACGTGCTGCACAAGCCATTAAAAAAGAGGTAGAAGGGTTAAACCTTATCGCCTGTAATGGTACAGCCAATAAAGAACAACTCACCTACCTCAAAGAGCATGGGTTAGACAGCTATAACCATAACTTGGAAACCTCTGAACGCTACTATGCTGATATTTGCACAACCCATGCATGGTCGGAACGTTATGAGACTTGTGAAAATGTGAAGTCAGTAGGTTTGGCACTATGTTCAGGGGGCATCTTTGGTATGGGGGAAGAAAGGAAAGACAGAGATGCATTACTTGATGCCATCGCTTCCCTTTCTCCTGAGTCCACACCACTCAATTTTTACCATCCTAATCCTGCCTTGCCTATAAAAACGCGCAATATAGCGCTAGATGAAGCAGTAAGCATCATCAAAAAAGCACGTAAACTTTTAGGAGAAGACCGACTTCTCATGGTAGCTGGCGGTCGCGAACTACTTTTTACAGGCAAAGAGCATCTTATGTTTGAAGCAGGAGCAAATGCTATGGTGATAGGAAACTATTTAACCACAAAAGGACATGCTCCAAACCAAGATAAAAATATGTTGGCCACACTAGGCTATGAGGTAGCAACAAACTGTGATACACTCAAATATTAGCCTTATCCTCACACTTTCATTGCTTATATGGGTAAGCCCTTTTGTTGCCAAATTTTTACGTATTCCCATACCTCCTGTTGAAATTATATTAGGTTCCGTGTTTGCCTATTTAGGTTTCATTAACCATAATGAGTATTTTTACCTCATTGCCGAAGTAGGATTTCTCTATCTCATGTTTTTGGCAGGCATGGAAGTCGATGTAAAACAAATTACAAAAAGTTCTAAAACCGTAATACAAAAATCGATTCTATTTTTATCTTTAATGGTTTTTTTCTCTATTCTTAGCGGTATGCTTTTTCATCTTAATATGATTATTATCATCTCTATGCCACTCATTTCCATTGGACTATTAGCTTCATTAGCCAAAGTTTATGGCAAAGAACAGCCATGGATTAAATTGGCACTCATTGCTGGAGTTCTAGGTGAAATAGGAAGCATTGCTGCACTAACTATTTTTGATGCAGCAAGCAATACAGGCTTTGGGCTTGCATTAATCAGCAAATTAACCTATTTGATTCTTTTTGTTCTTATTGTCTATTTGCTCTATAGACTTTTACATCTTTTGTTTTGGTGGTTTCCTGAAATTAAAGGCATTTTAATACCAAAACTTGATACTTCCGATCAAGATATTCGTCTTGCTATGTCACTCTTTTTTATTTTAATCGCTGTAATGCTTAGCCTAAGGTTAGAGTTAGCCCTTGGATCATTTATTGCAGGTGTAGCAATTTCTGCCTTTTTCCATCATGAAAAAAAACTTGAAAAAAAAATGTCAAGTCTTGGCTTTGGATTTCTTGTGCCTCTATTTTTTATACATGTAGGAGCATCATTTGATCTTCGTGCATTATCGCTTGATGGCGTTATATCTGGTGCACTGCTTATTACATTTTTAATGATAATCTCTCGAATTTTAGCTGCAGTAACATTCAAAAGCATTAGTGGATCCCGTGATGCACTGCTTATTGCCCTTTCTCTCTCTATGCCACTCACTTTGCTTGTTGCTGTAGCAACCATAGGATATGAGACAAAACTTTTAGATTTACTTAGCTACTATCAGCTCATTTTAGCCAGTATATTTGAAATCCTTATATCTATGATCATTATCAAAATGCTTCAAACAAAAAATAAGCAAATCTAGTTATCTAAATCCACTTCTTTCACTGCTTCTCGATATGCTTTATCTGCCTCTTTTTTTGCCATCATTGCTTCACGCGTTATATTGATATCAATAGGATCTTGTTTTGATATACTAGCATTTTCTTTCATCACATGCTGTTTTTCCTCTTGTATCATCTTTTCCTTTGCTTCTGCCTCTTTTTTAGCAAGCCTTTGTGCTTCATATGCCTCAACTTCACGTTTTTCTTCTTCTCGTTTTTGAGCAGCTATTCTTTCTGCTTCTTCTTGTGCTTTCTTTTCAGCCATTTTAATTCTTTCACGCTCAACTTTAGCCTGCTCTTCTTGTATCTTTTTTATTCTTTCTGCTTCTTGTTGTGCAAGTCTCTGTGCTTGTATCTTTTGTGCATTTTTCTGAATTTCTTGCTCTTGCACCATTGTATGCTTTTGTGCTTCTTCCTTTGAATTTTTAGCAATAGTATCTGTATTTATTATTTCATTTTTAGGCTCAACAGATTTTGTCTCTTTACTACTGTTAATTTCCATATTGGCATTCATGGTCACGTTTGATTTTATTTGCTTGTTTTCTTCCACAGCAGGAACCACTTTATCTGTTACAGGTACATCTTCATGTTCTTTGGTATCTTGTTTATCTGCAATATCCTTCAATGCAGAAAGCAATACGTCCTGATCTTTATCTATACGTTGAAGGTTTTCCTTTAAATCAAAAGGATTCGTTCCTGCATTCACACTGACAGTTGCCCATACCATTATTGCTGCTAAATACTTTATCATTATCTCTCCTTCAATTATACTTTAGGCTCTAACTGTATTAATTCAAAATACTCTTTTTGAAGTTTTTGATTCTCTACTTTTAATGCCTTTGCTTCTTCTAGTAGTTTTTGTTTTTTCTCTTTAAGTTGATTTAAAACAGTAAGCGAATTTTCTCCATAAATCAATATACCAACATAGATGCCAAAAAGCAGTACTCCAATAGCAGTGATAAGCAATGCTTTAATTGATAAACCTGCAATTTCTTCTGCTTCTTTTGTATGCACTATTATATCACTTTACTTTGTAAAAAGTCTAGCACCCAAGTACTCAAACTGCCCAAGCTCTGCTTCTATCTCAAGAAGTCTGTTGTATTTGGCGATTCTGTCACTGCGTGCCGTTGAACCTGTCTTGATCTCACCTGTATTCAGTGCCACAGCGAAGTCTGCGATGAAGGTATCTTCACTCTCGCCAGAACGGTGTGACATCACACAGGTATATCCTGAACGCTGTGCAAGGCGTACCGTTTGCATCGTCTCACTTACTGTTCCTATCTGGTTTGGTTTGATCAAAATAGAGTTGGCTATCTCTTTTTCAATCCCTTCTGCCAAAATAGCAACATTGGTGACAAACAGGTCATCCCCTACAAGCTGGATTTTGTCGCCAAGCACCTCGGTCAAATGCTTCCATCCCTCCCAATCATCTTCACTCAATCCATCCTCTATAGAAACGATAGGATATTTCTCACACATATCCGCATAATATGCAGTCAATTCTGCTGAAGAGAGCGCTCTATTTTCTGATTTGAGTACATATTTGCCCTCATCATTGATGAGTTCTGAAGCTGCCACATCCAAAGCAATGGCGATCTGCTCTCCTGGCTTGTATCCTGCCTTTTCGATAGCTTTGATAATCACTTGTATAGGCTCTTCATTCGACTTAAGATTTGGTGCAAATCCACCCTCATCCCCTACAGCGGTGCTTTCGCCCATCTCATCGATGATTTTTTTAAGGTTCTGATAGACCTCCGCACATGCTCTAAGTCCTTCAGAAAACCTGTCAAACCCTACAGGCATTACCATATATTCCTGAAAATCCACAGAGTTGTTGGCATGTTCTCCACCATTGATAATGTTGAGCATTGGCACTGGCATCGTTACCGCATTGGCCCCACCGAGGTAACGATAGAGTGGCATCTTCATGCTTGCTGCAGCTGCACGTGCCACAGCCATAGAGACACCGAGGACTGCATTCGCACCCAAGTTTCCATAGTTTTCAGTACCATCTACCTCTTTCATCGTGAGGTCAATCTCTGCTTGGTTAAATGGGCTAAGCCCCACAAGTGCATCATAAATGGCACCATTTACATTCTCACAGGCTTTAAGTACACCTTTACCCATGAAACGGTCTCCACCGTCACGAAGCTCTAACGCTTCACGTTTACCTGTACTCGCACCCGATGGTACAATGGCATTCTCTACTGTTCCATCACTCAAACTTACGGTGACTTTGACTGTTGGGTTGCCCCTAGAGTCCATTACTTCTGTTGCTACAATTTCATCGATAAAAATCATATATATACCTTTAGTTATAATTAATGCTCTTATTTTATCTAAATCTTGCTGATAGGGACTATAAAGTGTATATGAACATTTGTTCTTTTTTCTATGCAATGCCCATATACACAGTACTTATCAGATAGATATACATATTTATATTTATTAATATATTTTTTCTACTGTGAGAACTTTATCCCCATATTATACGTACTAAAAGGGATAATTCTCTCCTCTTCTATCATAAAGTTACACTCTCTTTTAATGTTGGTACTGTCAAAATTTACCACATCTGAAAACTCCGAAATCACCAATCTGTAAACGTTTTCATACCCCATATCTTCAGGGGTCAAAAAGCTAGGCCAACAGCAAAAGAGTTTACTCTTAATTTTATTTTTCAAAATCCCCTCTCCCATTGCCGTATCTAAACTCACAGTGTCTATCACACTTTTTACAAAATCTTTGTCTTTTTCAAATATCACCGTGCCTTTATGCTCGGTGATGAGACTTTTAGGTAACTGCCCTGTCACAGGATACAGTTTTGCAAAGGCTTTGCCACTCTCATCTGTTTCCATCGTTTTTGCCGCATACCCTACCCCTATCTTATGTGGGTCACAAGGTAGCGGTATCATGTCTTCAGAGGTAAAAGGATTATTTTCATCTTCTATAATAATTTTTCTTATCTCAGAGAGTGTGATTCTAAAGTCTCCATGGGCATTGACTCTTCCTGCTTCTTCTACAGGCTGGAACACCACTCCTCTAATACATTTGTAGGTTCTTGAAAAGCGTATGACCTCAGGTATCTCTTGCTCATTCAAGCCTTTTTTGACCACCATTACCAAGGTAGTAGAGATGTTGTATTTTTCCAACATAGCTAACGCTTTTAAACGTACTTTTGACATATCTTGCGCTCGAATGTCTTTAAGTACCGAAGGGGTCATAGAGTCAAATTGCAAATAGACTTCAAACCCTCCACCCAATGCCTTTAATGCTTTGACAAAACTTTCATCTTCTGCGATTTTGATACCATTGGTATTGAGCATAAGATGTCGTACGGGTGAAGCTTTGAGGTACTGAAGTATCTCTACTATCTTGGGGTGTGTGGTGGGTTCTCCTCCTGTGACTTGTATGAGGTCAGGTTCGCTCTCTGTGCTTAAAAGTGTTTGCATCATCTTCTCTATCTGTGCCATGCTTCTATGGTTGCCAAGCCCCGGTTCTGCCGCATAGTAGCAGATATTACACTTCATATTGCACTCATCCGTGATGTTAAAAAGAGCCAAACAAGGGTGATTTTGATGCTGAGGGCAAACCCCACAGTCAAAAGGACAGCCTCTCAGTACTTGCGTTAATGGTTTTTCTGGCAAATCAGGAGCTTTGAGGTAACTCTCACAGGTCTTGTAGTAGTTAAAGTCTGTTGATATTTTTACCATAGACTCCCCACATTTGGGACAAAATTTACGTAAATAAACCTCATTGTCTTTCGTCACCACATGGGTATCTATGAGATGATTAATGTTATTGCACAAATGACAAAAGCTTTGTGTTGCACTCAAAAAGAGGTCATATTTTTCTGAATAGTGTGCCATGATTTTCCTTTTTTAAATAATAATATGCATAGAGTATCAAGCCTATACATACCCATTGAAATAGATTGAGTCCAAGTGCGACATCTGCATAAGGTTTGAGAGATTCCCAAACAAAACGCTGTGAAGCATAAAAAAGGACAAACAGATAAAATATCGTTTTTTCAAAACGTGCTACATCGCGTTTATACATCCACCATGCATAGAAGAAAAAACCGCCCATTGCTAGACTTTCATACAACTGCACAGGATGGCGAAGCACGCCATCGCCAAAGTCTACACCCCATGGTAGTGTTGTTGCTACCCCATAGGTATAGTCTTCCAGCCCTGCAAAAAAACATCCTAGCCTGCCTATCGCAATACCAAGTGCCAAAGAGAGTACAAAATACGCACCCGTTGAACCTTTGATATGGGCTACTTTTTTATAAATTTCTACTGCCACAATCCCACCAAATATTGCACCGAGTATTGATTTGCCTACTGCCCAAGTATGGGTAGAAAGAAAAACATTCATCGTGCCCAAAACAAATGCTCCAAGCACAAAACCCACAATGACTACAGTATAGTAGTACCATCGTTGTTCATTCTTTGGAAGCAAACTATATTTTTTAGGGAAATACCTCAACACATATGCCGATGTCCCATACGCTAAGAGGTCAAACCATAGATGCAGATGCATCACTAATGTATGCTACTTAATAACGTGACACAAGTAGCAAAAAGTAAAAATATACCCAAAAATAAACTACCTATGGTCAATAATACTGCCTTACCTGTATCACCATTTTTATGCATAGTGGCACTCAACAAAAAAATAACCCCATACCCCATAATCCCAAACCAAACCACAGGAGCAGGTATCATCACCCCAAGCCATATCATCCCAAAAGCAAGACAGAGATGCAACAAAAATAAAAAAGAGCCTATGTACTTTTGCTTTTCTTTATGTGTAGTATTTTCTTCAGAAATTTTTTTCATTTTTTCCTCCATTTGTTTGTTTATTTTGTCGTAGTCAAGCATCTTCTAGCTCCTTTGTATTTACTCTTTTCTAAATGTTTAATTTTACCCTGTAACACAAAGACCCAAAAGCCTAGTATGAGTATCCATAATTCTGGGGGTGTTCATGGGGTGCTCCTTTTATTAATTTTGTATCATCTAACCATCAAAAACAAATGATTTATTTTTGATTCTTGTGTTCCCTTTTTTTTCAAATAATTATCCAGCAAAAGAAGAAGTAAGTGAAGAAAAAAAAGACTGTATACCTGACCAAAGAAAAATCATCATACCTAATGCATATACCTTTATAGCTACAAAAATCGCTAACAATACATACCCTATCACACGTATAAATGGTGTATACCTATACATGTTATCATCGGCCATTATGGCACTATCCAAAACTATAGTTTTTGCCATTTTATCGTGAAATGTTTGTTTCTTTTCATCAAACAACATCATGAAAATTGGGATAATAAACATGTATGAGATTATCGAATATACGAATCTCAAGCTTGCACCACCAAAGGTTAATTGTTTTCCATATATATCTACTACTTCTATGGCTACAATTTTTTTGCCTATGGTTGCCCTCCATGAAGACGAAAGCATACAACTCGTATATAACCACCACAGTACAAGAAAGAGAAATAGTCTAATCGTACTGTTATTTCCCAATAATGCGTCAACCATTGATAATGGCAGTAGTAAAAGTAATCCATCTATCCATGATGCTAAAAGCCTAACCCAAAACCCTGCATATTTTATTTCACAATTATTTTCCATCACTCAACTCCCCAGCCAACTTCTTAGCCCCTTTAAAATCAGCCTTCCCCGTACCAAGTTTAGGCAACTCCTCTACCTTATAATACTCACTAGGCACAAAAAGCGGATTCATTTCTATGGCTTTTATCTGCGCTTTGAGGGTATCTAGTTCCATCTCACCCTCTAAAAGTAAGACCAACTTTTCACCCTTTTTTGCATCTGGCAAAGCAGAGATGGCTATCTGGTCGTTTTCGCCTAAAACTTTGACGATTTCACTCTCCACAAGCCCCAGACTCACCATCTCTCCTGCTACTTTGGCAAAGCGACTGTATCGGTCTACGATGGTGAGGAAACCATCTTCATCTAAACGCCCTTTGTCGCCTGTAACGTACCAGCGGATTCCATCTAGTTCTTTGATGACCGATGCTGTTTTTTGTTCGTCGCCGATGTAGCCTTTCATGATTTGTGTACCACCGATGAGTATCATCCCCTCTTCACCTGTGGCTAGTTCTTCAAAACTCTCAGGATCGACTATCTTGAAACTGCTTCCTGGTACGGGTAGTCCTACCGTGCCTACCTTGTGACCTATCTGTGGTTTCCATGAGTCTTGCATGAGTACGTCTGGTATGTTTATAGACGCAACTGGCGTGGTTTCTGTCGCACCATAGCCCTCGTAGATGTCTAGCCCAAACTTCGCCTTAAAGGCTTCACGTATCTCTAATGGTAACTTCTCTGCCCCTGCAATGACCATGCGTAAATGGCTAAACATTAGTGGATGCAGCTTTTTGTTCCGTGTGTAGAGCCTAAAGAATGTTGCCGTGGCAAAGAGCATTGTCGCTTCATACTTGCTGGCCATTTTCCCTATGCCAAAACCATCGGTTGGGTCTGGGTGACACACCACAGGTATGCCCTCTATGAGTGGCAAGAGTGTTGTCACCGTCAGTCCAAAAGAGTGGAAGATAGGCAGTGTTCCTAGCATCACATCTTCATCGTTAGGGTTAATGAGGGTGATGGATTGCTTGATGTTGCCCATCATGTTTTTATGGCTAAGTTCTATGCCTTTAGGTGTCCCCTCACTTCCACTAGAAAAGAGTATCGCTGCGGTATCGTCAAGCTTTGCACCTTTGACATACAGCAGACTCAGTACCCATGTAGGTAAGAATTTCACAAGCCCAAGTGTCAGCAAACCTTTGACTTTACTCATCT
>JALSSQ010000241.1 GCA_026984165.1 Sulfurovum sp. | reverse complement strand
TATGATGTTTGACCAATAAATAAATCATAATATCAATTTCTCTCTATAAAATCTTTAAGTGCTTCTATATAACTTTCAAAAGCTTCTCTACCTGTAACAGTTATTTTTACCACGGTTTTGGGACGTTTCCCCTCAAAGGTTTTTACTATAGTGACATAGTTTTCTTGCTCCAGCTTACTCAGATGCGAAGAGAGATTGCCATCGGTCACGTCCAAAGCCTCTTTGAGTGCTTTAAAAGGCATCTCTTCATTGGAGATAAGTAACGATACCAGCTTAGAGCGTACGCCCTGATGCAAGAGTGGGTCAAACATATTGTTAGCCTACTTCTCTTCTTGTATCTGTTGCCATGCAACGATAGAGGGCATAACTGCAAGCCCTAGGATAACAAAGATTTGCACCACTATAAGAAAAGTGCCTTTATCCTCTAATATATGCATAAAATATCCGATACCCAATAACAGTGTCGAGGCAAGTATATTAAAGTGTGCCACTTGTGAAAAACGTTTGATATTGAGTACAAAACCTATGGAAAAGTACCCCATAGAACACAAAAATAGCCACAAAAGAAAAATAGCCACATACAATTTACTACTTGCCAAGACCAAAGACATTACAATACCAAAAAGAGAGAGCATTAAAAAGTTTTTCATAATAAACTGCTGTCTAAGGGTACACTCTTCTATATCGTATGCCCTATTGACTTTTTTGGTCATCAGTCCTTCTGTCACAAATCCTATAGTAATAAATACAAATGTCACAAGCGTACCCGTGAGTACACTATATTCATAGGTAGGTACCATCACCAATGTCAAAATGGTTGCTATTACCGCCCAGACATAGGTTGCTCTATAGTTATACGGAAAAAAGGTTTGTTTATCTACTAGGTGGGCTTTTATCTCATCTATCTGTCGTAAGGCTTCTTCTTTTTGTGATGTAGTATCTGCTGACATTTTAGAACTCCAAAGTACTTTGTTTTGCAAAGTATATAAAAACATAGCTTATACATAAGTATATCTTTCAGATACTTACCTAAAATTAAAGTAAGTACCTATCAAAATTACTCTATTGTATTACTTGAGTTTTTCTACGATTTGTGCAGGAAGAAGTTTAGCTTGGACAAGTGATGCTGATTGTTTTTTTTCTATAAACTTCCAACTATCAGTACCCTCTTTTATAGCGATGAGTGCTGCTTCTTTTTCTATGTGAAACGTATTTGTTTTGTCATCTAGGCTTACTTTAGCGTTTGCACCCATTTGTACTGTTAGTATCTCTAGCATTTGGCTTTTCATTTCAGGCTTTAACTCTCCAAGTGTTATGTCCATTGCCACTTCATACACTACTGTAGTAAAGTTACCTTTATCAAATGTTTGCATAGGGTTTATTTTTTTAAAACTCATTCTGTTAATTTTAGGCATTTTACCACTGGCGTACATTTCTTTAAACATTTTAGTCATTTTCTCTTTTGGAGAAATAGTAAAAATAGTTGGGTATATGAACCTCATCAGTGTATCTACATCACCTTTCATTGTGGCAGTTTTGTATGTCTCTAGGTCTGTTTTGAGTGTAGTGATTGCTTCTACTTTCATGTCTTTTGCTACGATGTTTGCACTTGCAAACATAAGCACTGTAATGAGTGTTAATATGTTTTTCATTATGTATCCTCCTATAATACATTACCACCAAATTCCTAAAGACTTGGTGGTAAATAAAATTTGTGCTAGTTTATAGATGCTTGTTGTAAGCACTTAAACAATTCACAGTCAATGACACTGAATGAACAATATGCTTTTCCTTGTTACCTGATAACCTTATAAAGCCTATTGAATTTCTTGGGCTTTATCCAACACTTTCTCAATCTGGTGACTCTACACGCAATGGACGTTTAGCCAAACGTGGAGCATCACTTGCCAAGAAAGCAATCTATTTAGCTTCTATCTCTGCTAT
>JALSSQ010000240.1 GCA_026984165.1 Sulfurovum sp. | reverse complement strand
TACCATAGAGTCTAATACCTTAACGCTTGAAGCAAAACGTACACTTTTAGATTGGATTATCTCTCCTAAAATACGTGCAATTAGCGGTGTAGCCGAAGTCAATGCCTTGGGTGGCAAAGTAAAAACATATGAAGTCGTACCAAACCTTAATCAAATGCGTGCAAAAGGTGTAACACTCGATCAACTCTTTGAGGCACTCGAGAAAAACAATAAAAATGATGGTGCAGGTCGTGTATCTCAAGGGGTAGAGAGTATCTTGGTCAGAAGTGTGGGAAGACTTAAAAATATCCATGACATCCAAACGCTACCTATTCGTAAGATTGGTGATCATATTATTACCTTGGGTGATGTCGCTACTGTGCACTTTGGGTATCTCACACGTGCAGGATTTGTAAGTAAAAATGGTGAAGGAGAAGCAGTACAGGGTCTCGTGCTCGGGCTAAAAGGCATCAATACAGCCATAGTTTTGGATAAAGTCAAAAAAGAGTTATCTGCTCTTGAAAAAATGTTACCTCATGGTACCAAAATAGATATTTTTTATGACCGTTCTGAACTTGTTAACCTAGCTACAGACACTGTAAAATCTGCACTTTATGAGGCCATTGTATTGATTATGGTTATCTTGCTTTTAATGCTTGGAAACTTGGCTTCAGCGGTGAGTGTAGCCCTTATTTTACCCTTTGCATTACTTATGAGTTTTATGGCGATGCAGTACTTTGGGCTTACAGCCAACCTCATGAGTCTAGGTGGACTTGCCATTGCTATTGGGATACTGGTGGATTCTGCGGTGGTTGTCGTAGAGCATATTACCGCTGAATTGGGTAACCCCAAACGTCAACGTCATAGTAAACTGCACATTATTTATGAAGCCACAGTCGAAATGGCACCTTCTATTATTACAGGTGTTTTGATTATTATCATCGTATTTTTACCTATCTTGACACTAGAAGGCTTAGAGGGAAAACTGTTTAAACCTGTGGCTTTGAGTATTATCTTTGCACTCTTTAGTTCTTTGGTTTTGGCATTGACACTTATTCCTGTGTTGAGCTCTTTTATTTTAACAAAACGACCCGATCCTGAGTCTTTTGTGGTGCGTTACCTTACCAAAGGCTATAGACCTATTCTAGTATGGTCACTCGATCACGCTAAAATCGTCATTCTCTTTGTGCTCATGCTCTTTGGGGGTTCACTCTATCTTGCAGATAAAACAGGAAAATCTTTTATGCCTACCATGGATGAAGGCAGTATTATCATCGGGGTAGAGATGCTACCCTCTATCTCACTCAAAGAGAGTTTGGCACTCAATCTGAAAATACAAAAAAAGCTTATAGCTTCTGTGCCTGAAATAGAAAATATCATTGCCAGAACAGGAAGTGATGAATTAGGACTGGACCCAATGGGACTCAATGATACCGATACTTTTCTAGTCCTCAAACCCAAAGAGAAGTGGAGAGAGCCCTCAAAAGAGTTTATTATCAATGAGATACGCAAAGTCCTTGATGAATTTGTAGGGATTGAATATGGCTTTACACAACCTATAGAAATGAGAGTCTCAGAGATGCTTACAGGGGTACGAGGAGATTTGGCTATTGCTATTTTTGGTAGCGACAATGCTGTCCTTGAATCTATCGCCGTTGAGATAAAAGATCTCTTGGAAAAAATACCTGGAAGTTCAGATGTTTACAAAAAAGCCAATGAAGGGGTAGAATATTTTGAGCTTGAATTTGATAAAAAAGCGATGGCATATTATGAAATTACACAAGAGGATCTCAATAACTTTTTAAAAGTGATGGTGACAGGATTAGATATTGGTGTCATTCAAGAGGGTATGCGTCGTATTCCTCTTGTGGTCAAAGGAGATGATGCCTTACAAAACTCTCTTGATAGGATTAAAAAACTATACTATCCTGTAGCAGATGGTAAATCTATACCCTTAAGTAACTT
>JALSSQ010000239.1 GCA_026984165.1 Sulfurovum sp. | reverse complement strand
GTGAGCAAAAGGTTGATGTATTGGTTGACAATGGCAGTAAAGAAAAAGCCATTTTTAATATTGCACAAAAAGAGGGTGTAATGCTATGATAACACTGACACAAGTAACCCAAGAGCTAGAAATGCATTTTAAACGTATAGACGCACTATTGCCAGAACTACAAAGTTATATGCCATTTAAAGAAGCGGACTTTGAAGAAATAGAGAAAATAAAAACCATAGATTCATTTATCTATAGGTTTAGTAAAATACAAGATAGAATGGGTGAAAAATTCTTTCCTCTTGTTTTGGCAGAACTCTATGAATATAAGAGAACTATGGCACTTATAGATGTATTACATAGATTAGAAAAGCTAGAACTTTTGGAAAGTAGTGACAAATGGATAGAATATCGAAAACTCCGCAATACACTTACGCATGAGTATCCTGACAATGAAGATGAGATTATTGAAGCAATAAATCTTTCTATTGAAGCGTACAAAAATATGAAAAATATATTTAATGCGATGCTAGAGCGTCTTTAACTTCCCTTTAAAGATAATACGATAAAATTCCTCTGTAAATAAAAATTATCATTTAAGGAATTAAACATGTTAGTAACTAAAAAAGCCCCAGATTTCACAGCAACGGCTGTACTCGCAGACGGTCAAATTGTAGAAGATTTTAATCTTATGGACAACCTAGGAGAAAAAGGTGCAGTACTTTTCTTTTATCCACTAGATTTTACTTTTGTATGTCCTTCAGAAATTATCGCATTTTCACACAGAATTGAGGAGTTTACTTCAAGAGGTATCAATGTCATTGGTGTCTCTGTAGATAGCCAATTCTCACACTTTGCATGGAGAGAGACTCCGGTAGAAAAAGGTGGTATCGGAAGAGTAAAATTCCCATTGGTTGCTGACCTTAGCAAACAAATTTCAAGAGATTATGATGTACTCTTTGGTGATTCGGTAGCACTTAGAGGTTCTTTCCTTATCGATGCAGATGGTACAGTGAGACACGCAGTGATCAACGACCTTCCATTAGGTAGAAATATCGATGAGATGATCAGAATGGTAGATACTATGCTATTTACAAATGAGCATGGTGAAGTATGTCCTGCTGGTTGGCAGAAGGGTGATGAAGGTATGAAAGCAGACACTGCCGGTGTTGCCGAATATCTTGAAAAGCATGCTGACGAGCTATAAAATGTTTTTATAGGGTACCTTGTGTACCTTATATGATACACCCAAATCATTTTATGGATTGATTTGGGTGCATCATTAAAATTATTGTGGGTTTAATGATGCCTATGAAAAGGAGAGTTCATGAGAGACTATGCGGCACTTCTTAAAGAGTGTGGACTTAAAGCAACATTTCAGCGCATGAATATGTTGGAAAGTATTGAAAAAAGTGGGCATATGTCTATTGATGCCATTTACGATGAAGTGGTTAAGATACATCCATCACTCTCTTTGGCAACTGTATATAAAAATATCATCCTGATGGTAGATAATGGTGTGTTGATAGAAGTGCCTATAGAAGGGAAAAAATCCAAATATGAACTGAGTAAAGAAGATCATATTCACCTTGTATGTACAGAGTGTGGAGAGGTAGAAGACCGACCACACATGAAAGAGACTGATAGTGTGTTGCATACCTTAACACATAGTGAACATTTTAAATTGGAAAAACAGCAGATTAATTTGTATGGTGTGTGTAGGAAATGTCAGATGGAAGTGGCATCGTAAGATAAGGATGCCGCATACTATTTAAATAGAGCAGAACCTACACGTACTAAATTTGACCCACATTTTATCGCCAATGTATAGTCATTACTCATGCCCATAGAACAGTACTTTGCTCCCTCTTTTTGGAGTTTCTCATAGATGTCGTGTGTCGTCTCAAAACTTTTTTGTATCTGTTTTGTATCATCTGTGTGTGCGCCTATGCTCATGACACCTTTG
>JALSSQ010000238.1 GCA_026984165.1 Sulfurovum sp. | reverse complement strand
ATCATAGTTGACAACCCAAATGTTATCAATATTTTGAAGTTCTATTTGCTTCAGTACCTGTTGTGCTGAAGGTGTATGTATTTCCAATCCTATAAACAGTGTATCAGGATTTTTCTCTGCCTGATACAGCAAATGCCTACCCGAACCAAATCCTACTTCAACAGAAATTTTTTCTTTTGGAAATACAATATCCTCAAAATCTTCTATTTTCTTAAAATACTTTGAAGACAAAGCAGGTTTTGTCTGTGATAAAGCAATATTAGAACTCAAGACCTCTAAACCAAGTTCATCAGATACTGTAGCTAATGCTTCCTTAAGTAAATTCACTTTTAACGGTCTTGTAACTTTATCATATTTCAATAGTGTAGCTTTAGTGTTTGGCTTAAGTTGAAGTAAAAACTCTTCTCCTTTATGCGCTATACCTATTAACTCATCATTGCCGGTGAGTGATTTTGCTTGAAGTGTCATCATGCTACTTTGAGCCAGACTCTTTGCTATCACAGTACTGTCAAAAGGTTTTACTTTTAAGTGTGGCATTTCTACTTTCTTATAAGGATAGAGTAGTCACTTGACTCGGTTTTGTTGCAACATTGTCATAGCTCTTGGCTATAATACGATAACGGTAGTTATTACCAGCATGCACAAAAGTATCAATATATTCAGCCATCAATTTCCCATCTATTTGTGCCATATATTTCCATGGTTCTCCATTGACTGAACGTTCTATAACATATTTATTAATACTCTCATTAGTGTGTGGTGTCCAAAGTAATTTCACAACACCAGGTGCCACACTATATGCTTTTACAAAAGAAACACCATTTAATGCTGGTTTCGTGTGCACTTTCAACACTGAACCATGTTGAGATTCTTTCCCCAAAGAGAAAGTTGTAAACGTATACAAATATGTTCTGCCTGGTTTGACATGGGTATCTACAAAATGTGTTGCATAACGATTCCCTGCTGAACCAATACGCTTAAATTTTTGATTGCCTGTACTTGGGATACCTCTATATATATTTACTCCATGTACGCGGTAATCTTCTATTTTTTTCCATTCAAAACCTACAGATGTTCGCATAGGTAAAGCTCTAACTTGTTTTATTGTTTTTAATGTCGGATCTGTATCATATATCATCAATCCTTTGATACCTTCTCCACATCCATTAAAAGCGAGTAAAGAGAGTGTCCATAGTAAGAGGGTTGATTTTTTCATCGATTTCACCTTTGTTAAAATATTTGTTTATATAGGTTATCATATCATCAAAAAGTGGAGCAACAAACTCCATTTTTTCACCTGTATATGGGTGGATCAAATAGAGCAGATACGCATGTAGATAAACTCTTGGAATTTTATCTCTTTTGCTCTTAAAACCATATAAATCATCACCCAAAATATGACGCCCCAAAGTAGCCAAATGCACACGTATCTGATGGGTGCGCCCTGTAAAGAGTTTCGCAGCTATCAGTTCGACATCATACATCGTTTGTGCAAGCTTCACAAAGGCTGTTTTGGCTGCCTTTCCCTGAGGAACTACATCCATTTTTAGTCTATTTTTAGGGTTTCTCCCTATGGGCTTGTCCACCAATGTATCCTCTTTAAGTGGACAGTCTATCAGTGCTAGGTAGTACCGTCCCATACTCTTGTCTTGGAGTTGTAGCGAGAGCTTTTCATGCGCCTCATTCGTTTTAGCCACCACAAGTGCACCCGTAGTCTCTTTGTCTATACGGTGCACGATGCCATGACGCTCTTCTCCACTTATGGTAGAAAGCAAGATACCTTTATGTATGAGCCAGTCCACAAGCGTAGGTTCTTTCACAGAAGGCGCAGGATGCACCACCAAACCACTAGGCTTATTGACTATCAGTAAATGCTCATCCTCATACAGTATCTCCACATCAAAGTCTATAGGAGGTACCACACGTTTCTCTGCCTCTTTAAATGTG
>JALSSQ010000237.1 GCA_026984165.1 Sulfurovum sp. | reverse complement strand
TCGAGCCACGGCATAAATGAGCCATATTTGAGTGAAGTTTTGTTGGCTGAAAATTCTAGGTGTACATGGGTATTGATGAACCCTGGGTAGAGTACAGAGTTTGGTGCTGTTTCTATAACTTCTGCTTCGGGGTATTTATTTTTGAGCATCTCTAGTGTATCTATCTCTTGTATGGTATCGGTAAAGGCTACAGCTCTATTTGCTATGTATCCTTCAGGGGTGTAGGTGTAGTCTGTTTGTATGATTTTCATGTGGTGCCTTTAGTACATAAGTGTATAGTTTGGGTTTAGTGTTTTGGCTATAGTTTGATGTATTTTTTCTAAAAGTGTATCTTCTACGATGCCTATCTTTTCTACAAGTCGCTCATTTGCAAAATTTTTCACTTGAAAACAGTCTATCGCAGATGCTTTACTTAACCCATTATCTTTTGTTGCTTTAATATTTAGTATCCAAGGGTAGTGTGTATAATTACTCTTCCAATCGGTAATAGGTACGATGGTTTTAAGTGGTAATTTCCCTATAGCATCATGGCTTACTATCACAGCAGGGCGAAGTTTGGAGATTTCACTACCTACTTGTGGGTAAAATTTTACCATCCACACTTCGCCTTGCCTAATATTCATATAGATCTCCAGCATCTTGACGTAGCTCTTCAGTAAAGTTCATATAAGCTTTATCTTTGAGTGCCATATTGACACCTTTTTCCCATTTTTCCAACTCTTTTTGTTTAATATAATTGGCAATAGCTTCATTGTATATAGTAGAAAAAGAGACATGAAGTTCTTCTTTTAAGGCTACTACTTGCTCTTTGAGTTCAACAGGAATATTAAAAGTTACCTTTTCACTTTGGTTACCGTATGTTTGTACCATATAAATATCCTTATCTTTTTACTGTATTATAGCAGGGTGTTGTATATGTGTCAATTATTATTCTCATTACTATGCTTCTCCCAAGATTCTTTAGAGGAGTAGACTTTAAACTCTGCAATATAATCAGGATTTTCGTACGTACTTCCATCTTCAAGTTCATAAAAACCTTCTTCTGCAAGCTCATACAAATCATCTGCATAAGGCAAAGATTCCTCTTTGTTATTGGGTCTAAGTACTATGACAGTATTTTCACTAAACGTAATCACTTTCCCAAAGTATGTATCGAAACTTTCATTACCCTGATTGTCAATCATTCTTTTGGATACCAGTATGATTTTGTCTTGTAGATTATGCATATTTTTTTACCAGTAGTTGTACTTCATGATACATCTCATCATTAATCTTATATGAACCACCCAGTTTATCTGGTAACAATTCAGAATATTCATCCCAAATTGGAGCGAGAATTTCATAGTAAATATAACCCATAGGCTTTGCAAACCTTTTGGATAATTCTTTAAATTCTGTTTCATCAAGAACATCTTTAAGCTCTCGTAATTGAGCATCTAAAATCATACTAGACATCTGAGCTACACGTACAGTTTTTTCAGCAATTTTTTTATTCATCTTATTCCCTATATTTTTTGAATAAATACAAATATAATTTATGAATACCATCAAGAAGAAGCATTAAAAGTAAGGCGTAAACCCAACCAAATATATAAGAAAAAGCTACTGGTGCACCATCACTCATGCTAACTTGTTGTTGTATCTCTTTAGTAGGGGCATAATTAAATGAGTAATGCAAAAATAGCATTGTTGATAAAAAGACAATAACCCAACCACCTATCACGACGATTGGATATCTATACGCCCATTTTAGATTTTTTACAAACATAAATATGATGAATATTGATAGTATGGGTAGTACTGCTAGTGTAGTTTTTATGATTTCATACTGTTGCATAAGTTATATCCCCATGATGATAAATTGTAAGTACCCAAGTAGCATCATCATTAAATATAGACAAGTCATCAGAACCTGGATACCAGAAATTATTTATATTTTTCACAAAGTCACTAAATGAAACTGCAATAAGGTTTTCAAAATTATCCCAATCCAAATAAACTACCTCATCTTCTTTTATATTTAACTTACATAAAGATGCAAGTTGTTGTATATCTATGCTCGTTGTATTACCTATTACTTTTTCATGTGTAGAAATATTTTGATAAAATGTCGAGCACATATATGTTGTATCTCCATAAAAAGCAAAGTATAATTTTTCTTTTATTATTTCTATTTCGTTTTGATTTAGATGATGAATGTGTGGTATTTCACCTTCCCATAGTTCTAATTTGAATATTTGCATGACTTTATATATTTTCAAATTTTTTAGATAACCTATCGGCTCTACGGTTCCAATAGTATGCAAAGGTAAATTTATAGAGTATAAAGAATACTACAAAAACCATGAACATAAAAACAACAAAATCAATCATACTAAAATGTTCTTCTTCGGTCATAGTGATAAAATAGATTAAAACGCCATAGGTCACTCCATAATATATAGTCATTTTGAAGAGGAGTGCTGAAGTTATATGTTCAGTTTGTTTTGGTTTGAGAGATAAAAAAGGCCACCAACCCCAATCCATATCTGTGAGTTTATTCATAAAGTTTTCCAAATTTCTTCCTTAATATTATTTATTACCCCACCATTATACTTGACTTATATTAAAAAAATAACTATAATTTTTTAATTATATTTAAAAAATTGGATTAAAAATGACAGAATGTTTAGTATGTAAGCATCATTTGACGATAGAATCACTCTCTTGTGAGAAGTGTAAGATGACATACAATAGTACCTTCTCTTTTCCTCGTTTGGCACGGTTGAGCAGAGAGGAGCAGAAGCTAGCAGAGTCACTCATACTGCATGGGGGAAACTTGAAGACTATGGCAGAGACTTTAGATGTGAGTTACCCAACGCTCAAAAAGAGGCTCAATGAACTTTCTTCTTCACTCAAAAAAAAGCAAAAAGAAGATGAACGTCAAGTAGAAGATATCTTGTACGCTATAGAATCTAAAGAGATAAGTGCAGAAGAGGGCATCAAATTAATACGGGAGATAAACGGTGAAATATAGAGACAAAATAGAAGAACTACAAGAAAAAGGTTTGGTGAGTGATGCTCAGGCAGAACAGCTTTCTGATACATTACATAACGAAAGTGAAGTAGATGATACGTTCATAGAAGAGGAGATGGGCGAACCTAGGTCTTATGGTCGTATGATTACAGGTGTTGTGGTGCTAGCTTTGGTCGCGACATTGCTGGTTTCGTACAATGGCATAGTCACAAAAGAAGAAAATACGAAAACTGCGTGGTCACAAGTAGAGAGTAACTTACAACGAAAGCTTGATTTACTACCAAACCTCGTAAAAGTTGTCAAGCAGTATGCCAAGCATGAAAAAGAGGTATTTACCGAAGTGACAGCACTTAGAGCGAAGGTACAAACAGCGTTAAAAAATAGTGCCGATGCAAAGGTGTTGGCACAAGCCAATAGTGCTTTACAAAGTGCCATAGGCAAAATGATGCTTGTCTCAGAGCGTTACCCTGAACTAAAATCTTCAGAGCACTTTTTACAGCTACAGTCACAAATAGAAGGCAGTGAAAACAGAATAAACATCACACGCATGATGTTTAACGATAAAGTGAGTGAATACAATGGCTATATACGTAGAATACCTGCAAAGTGGGTAGCAAATATGGCTGACTTTAAAGCAAAAGAGTACTTCAAGGCAGAAGCACAAGCCCACAAAAAATTTGATATAGGAATATAAGATGAAAATGATTTTGAGCCTTTTGGCAGTAGTATTGATAGTAGGATGTAACAGTAAAGTAGATGAAAAAGAAAGTATAGATACGAGTAACATCATTATAGATAATGCCTATGTTGTACTAGATAATGATAAGTTTATGCAACAGTACAGAGACTTTAACGGACACCTCATTACGGAGTTTGACATAGACTTTCGTACCATTACCACCAGTGATGACGTAGACATAGACAGCTATGCCAACAAAGAGTTTGCCAAACTACAGGAAAATAGTCGCTCACAAAGTGGAAAAGCGATACTTATGGTGGTCAATACACTGCAAGACAAAGTAAGGCTAGAAGTTTCAATGGCATTAGAGCCTGTGTATACCGATGCCTTTGTCTCCTACATAGAACGTAAGGGGTTTGTACCTTACTTTAGAGATGGCAAGTTTGCAGATGCCATTTATGCCGCAGCAGAACTCATCTCAGACAGAGCCTATGAAGCACGAGATGGCAAAGAGTTCATGCCACCTATGGAGAGTAAATCCATAGGAGCAGGGGCTAAGACTAAGGCACACATTGAGGTGAAAGACATAGATGCAAAAAAGGGTGATGTGGTCGCAGTTAACAGTACTGATGCACCCAAGAAAGTGTTACAGAAGTATTTAGATGTACTTAAAAAGCACAACCGTAACCCTAATCTGGACATTTATACTGACTCGACCAAAGCATTTTTCCGTCAATGGACAGTGACGACAATCAATCAAGACCATGAAGTCGATACTTTATCGAGATGTACAGGAGGTGAGGTACTGTATGCTGAGGATAATATGCATGCGGTACTTGCACATCGTCCCTATGATAAGCATAGAAAATGTGCACCATATTTTTTCAAAAAAGAGCAGGGAGTATGGAGACTTGATATTGCAACCATGGCACAGACCATTGGATTTAATGTTGATATGCAATGGCATTTTAATCTCGAAGAGCGTCTAAAAAAAGAGGGAATGTATTATGCGTTTGCGTTTGATGGGTATGGTTTTGATGGTAATGGCTATCCTAGAAAGGCAAAAAATTATACTGAATGGGAAAAATTTCGTTGGAAATATACTTGTGGTGGCTATCTGCATCCTGGAGATAAAAAAGAAAATGCTCGTTGTTGGATTAAATATGCATTGCCAGGAGGAGCGGCATATGTGCGTCTTGATTTTAATGGATATGATAAAATTTATGGCTTTGGTGATGGTGCGAGTCGCAAAGAGAATGTGACGATTTCTGAGATTATAGATTATCTTAACAGTGTACCAAGTGGGGAGATAGCAACTGTAATTTTGGAACATTATTATCTTAATGGAAAAGAGACCTACAAGTTTGATGACATTCTCAATCCAAATGTCGAAGTGCGTTATGAAACACGACGAGGGATAGCACCATAGGTAAGCATATGAAAAAGAGACCTACTATTTACGGCAGACTAATTACCATGATTTTAGCAGCACTGATAGGTACATTTGTCACCCCTATAGCAGTGCTAATGTTTTCGGGAGGGATAAGTTCTGAGGAGATTGGTACCTATGCCTTTGGAGGGGCGATTGGGTTTGCGGTACTTGGATTTTTGTTCCCTAAGCCGATGGAGAAAATTTTGTTTGTGTTGACGTTGTTTGGGTAATAGTAAATCAACAACCCCGCACCCTTTAGTCGGGAATAATTCCCGATCCTTTGGTAAGAGTGATTGGTTTGTTATAATCTTGAAAGAATTGATATTATTGATAAGAACAAATAGTTGTTCTTATTAAAAATATTATACGAAGGAATAAAAATGAAGAAAACAATAAATTTGCTATTTTTAATAGCTACATTGAGTATTACGGTTTCTGCGACTACATATCAGAATTATTATGATCATATGGATGCATCAAAATGGAGAGTCTATGATTCTACGCCAAGTGGAGCGACCATTAAGGTTGTCGAAGATGAGATACATGGTCGTCCCGTTATGGAATTAAAAGGAGAAGGCACAAAAAATGGCTATATCTTAGGTAGCTGGAGTGGAGAAAAAGCATGGAATAATATTATGGGTACAAAAATTACTTGGAGAGCACGATTTGATGAAGACTTTGTTATATACATCTCTGTTAAAACCAAAAAAGGGCATAGATATCTTTATTACACACCTGTAGATAGAGACTATGGTATAAATACTAGCAAGACGTATATACACCATGGGTTAGGTACCTCTGTAAAAGATGGAACATGGAAAGCCAATACACGTGATTTAGAAAAAGATTTACAAGAGTTTGAAAGTGACAATAGTATCTTGGCAGTCAATGCATTTCTTGTAAGAGGTTCTGGTTATCTTTCTGAAATTGAAATTCATGATAATGAATACGCAAAAATGATAACCAAATCAAAAAATGGAGATACGATACTTATATCTAACGGTAGAGCTATTAGTAGCATAGATAAAAATTATTTAAACTTTACTCCTTCTACCGTTTACTATTCTGAAAAAATAATTAAGGATATGGTTTTATCTTCCGATGGAGAAAGGCTTTTTTTACTACATAATGATAGTTTAGAAGTCATTGCTATGCATAGTCAATATCATACTCCTATAGTAATAGATAGTTACAAAGTATCCAACGGTAATTCTTTTTTTATAAATGAAGAAGAGAATAAAGCATTTATAGCCATTGGAAAAGGCGGTGTTATTACATTGGATATAAAGTAGTGGCACCTATAAAGATAGCAGTATGGATGCAAAAAAAAAGCAACAAGCATTTATAGAAGTGGCACGATTTTTTACTGTCAGTGATGCCCATATTTTACGTGCTTTGTTGGAAGTAGAAGATATAGAAGTAAGTATATTGGATGAACAATTTAGCTCATTAACACCTGTGGATAGTGTGATATCAGGTGGTATAAAATTGTTGATTTTAAATTCAGACATCGATAAGGCAGAACCCATCATACAAAACTATTATGATAATTTAAAGGTAGAATCAGGTCATGTGTGTCCAGAATGTCAATCTTTGGATGTTAATCGAGACTATATGGGGCAAGTTAAGATGTTTGTGTATGCTGTTTTAGGAGCTATTTTTGGAACAGGATTCAATAGAAAAACACCAGAGTATATGAAATGTAATAGTTGTGGATACAAATGGTAGTGGAGGATATAGTGATGATTGAGAAAAAAATAGCCCTCACAGGAGCCAGTGGATTTGTAGGTCAAGAGATACAGAAACATTTTAGAGAGTGTGTCGTCATCAAAAGAGATGACAGTGAAGCTGAGATTATTAGAAAACTAGAAAGTGTAGATGTGGTCATAAACCTTGCCGGTGCTCCTATAGTAAAGCGATGGAGTGAAACATATAAAAAGGTACTCTATCGTAGCAGAATAGAAACCACGAAGAGACTAGTATCTGCCATAAACCGTAGTCATGTTTCGTACTTCATTTCTACCTCTGCTATAGGCATTTATCCTAACTCTACGTCATGTGATGAGAAAAGTACACAATTGGATAGTGATTTTCTAGGTACATTATGTCAAGCATGGGAAGCTGAAGCAAGAAAATGTGTAAAACTTACAGCTATACTACGTTTTGGAGTTGTCTTGGGTAAAGAAGGTGGTGCGTTAAAGAAGATGCTTTTACCCTTTAAATTAGGTATGGGTGGTATTATAGGCAGTGGTGAAATGATGATGAGTTGGATAGCACTATCAGATTTGATGCGTATGTATCAATTTTTAGTACAACACAAACATGAAGGCATATTCAATGCTGTCACACCTAAGCCTGTGAGCAATACAACTTTTACAAAATCACTAGGAAAAGCATTACGAAGACCTACATTGCTACCTTTACCTGCGTTTGTATTAAAAGTACTTTATGGTGAAGGTGCATCTGTTTTGCTAGATTCTAAAGATGTATATCCTAAAGCTATAGAGGAGAAAGGTTTTGTTTTTGAGTATGAAGAGATAGATAGACTGCTTACTTCATACAATATTTAGACGTATGTATCTTCATTTTGCCTCATTTTCAAACTATTTGGATAAAATAATACCAAAATATATACATAAGGTAAATTAATGAAAATAGTAGTCATCCAAGGTCCAAACTTAAATATGCTAGGTCACAGAGAACAAAACGTCTATGGTCCAATGAAATTAGAAGATATTCACTCTCAAATGAAAGCATTTGCTGAGCAAAACAAAATTGAGATTGAATTTTTTCAGTCCAATTTAGAAGGTGAGATAGTAGATAGGATTCAAGAGTGTATGGGAGATGCTGATGGTATCATCATCAATCCTGCGGCATATACACATACATCTATCGCTATTCGTGATGCCATTGCTGCAGTACAAATACCTACACTTGAAGTACACCTTTCTAACATCTACCAGAGAGAAGAGTTTAGACATACTTCACTGACAGCTCCTGTATGTGCAGGGCAAATCTCGGGTATGGGACCATTTGGGTATCACTTGGCGATGGTGGGAATGACTCAGATACTCAACGAAGTAAAAATGATGAAAGAACAACAAGCAAAAGCACAACAGAAATAACACAACCCTTCTTCTTACCTCCTCCCAGAGGTGGGAGATACTCCAAATTACCTAAAGGTCATCTTTTATGAACTATATGCTCAAAGACGAAAATGCTATCTATTATGAATGCGGTTACAGTTGTGACAATGCACTTTACCTGCGTTTAGGCAAAGAGGCATTTTTTATTACTGACAGCCGTTACAGGCTGGATGCAAATGAAAATGTGCTAGGTGCACAAGTAATTATAGAGAGTGACCTGTATAAAAAAGCGGTGAAGTTATTCAAAAAAGCGAAAGTCAAAAAAGTCATTTTTGACCCAAAAGAGTGGAGCGTGGATGGTTTTGAGCGAATACGCAGCAATGTTAAGGTGACATTTAAGCCTGTGTTGGACTTTTCGCATAAAAAACGCATCATCAAAACTGATGATGAGCTCAAAATCATCGCAAAGGCTGCGAAACTTGGGGCAAAAGCTTTCAAACACTTGGCAAAAGAGTTTAGAAAAAATGGTTTTGGTAAAGATGAATATACACTAACCCACATGGCAAAAGGTATTTTGGGTGATTTTGGGAAGTATGAGCTTAGTTTTGATCCCATCGTTGCCATTAACAAAAATGCAGCCAAACCACATGCCCTACCAACCTCTACCGTGTTAGAAAAAAATGACCTACTTTTGGTAGATGCAGGGCTGAAGTACAAGCGTTACTGTTCCGATAGAACACGTACGGCACAGGCAGACAAGTACTTTATGTTCGACACGCACCAAAGCTATAAACGCAAAAAGATACAAAAAGCCTATGACACGGTACTTAAAGCCCATGACAATGCCATAGCCAAAGCACGCTCTGGCATGAAAGCCAAAAAGGTAGATGCTCTCACGCGTGACATCGTAGAAAAAGCTGGTTTTGGAG
>JALSSQ010000236.1 GCA_026984165.1 Sulfurovum sp. | reverse complement strand
AAAAACTTTAAAATAAAGCACCTAAAACCATAATTTTTTGGATGACTCTTATCTTTTTCCCTAGTATTCAAATCATCCATCAAAATTATAATCAAGCAATGTAATATTTGTGTAAGTTACTTTACAACTATATAAAAATACCTCGAAATTCAAATTTCTATAGTACAATAACTGTCATGAACAATATAAAAAATTTATCTCTGCTATCCCTTATCAATGTACCTAGTACACGTACTATCAATTCACTTTATGCTCTTTCAGAAAAAAGTCATATAGCAGCAATTATTTTTATCATTATTACTACTTTGATTCTTTACAACAATTTAGGATACAGTATCTTTATTTGGGCATTAAGTAGTATCAGTATCTTTTTGTATAGATTATATAAATCATATCAATTCAAGCATTATCCACAAAAATACACGCAAACACAATGGTATATACACTTTCTCATTACTTCCTTATTATCGGCTAGTATCCTTTCTATTTTGGGGTCATATTTTTTATCAACTATGAATGACACTAATCAGATTTTTGTTATTGTTGCTTTATTGGGTTTTAGTGCTGGTGCAAGTATTTCATTATCTTCAGAATTTAAAATTGCTATTAGCTATATCAGCATCATTATGCTTCCACTTATTATCACTTTTATGATGCAAAATAATCCACTACATATTATTCTACCTGTGATGCTGATACTATTTTATTTCTCACAAATTATGTTGATTTTAAAAAATTATACACAAGATGAACAAATTAGAGAGCTAGTGGACCTTAATGAAGAGTTACTCAATGAAAATAAACAATTTATTGCAGACATGGTGCATCAAATAAGAACACCACTTAGTACAATTATGTTTAATACTTCTCTCATGGAAATGAAATCAGATACACACTCTTCCAATAATATCAAACAGATTAATTCTGCTATCAATATGTTAAACAATGCATTTGAAGACCTTTCTTATATTATATCCAACGATACAATTGAATACAAACCTATTCAAATCGATTTCTCAGCATTTGTTGAAAAGCGTATTGATTTTTTTAGAGTTACAATACAACATCACTATAAAAAAATAAATATACATATTTCCCCAAATATATCTATTTTTATGAATGATACGGAACTCGAAAGACTTATTGACAATAATATCACCAATGCTATTAAACATAGTAAAGAATATAGTTTAATAGAAGTTTTTCTAAGTAAAACTCATACCCAAATTATACTAAAATTTACTTCCCAAGGTAAAAAAATCCAAAATATTACAAAAATATTTGACAAAAATTATACAGAAATCAATAGCGAAAAAAGGAGCTTAGGCTTAGGACTATATATGGTTAAAAACATATGTATAAAAAACAACATCATATACTTGGCTGAATCATACAAAGATCTAAATACATTTACTTATATCTTTCACATTTAATTTTTTCTAACAATCTTTACACTATACTTCTTGAATGAAAACTTCCTTAAAAGTACTCATCGTAGAAGATAATATGCAACTCAATATGGCACTTATAGAATTCTTCAGCCTAAAGTATTTTGACAGTATAGTAAGTGTTACAACTGGTATGAAAGCTATCCATCATATCGATACAAATATCTTTGATCTTTATCTCCTTGATATTAATATCCCTGAAATCAATGGCTTAGAACTACTTGAATATATTAGAAAGAAAGATATTACAACTCCTATAATCATGATTACTGCATCACTGGAAATTGAGAATTTCACTTTTGCCTTTGAAAAAGGCTGCAATGAATATATCAAAAAACCATTTCACTTAAAAGAGTTAGATGTCAGGGTTGACAATCTTCTAAATAAAAAACAGCCCAAGAGAGTCAATATTGCCTATCAACTACAATATGATTTATTGCATGAAAGCTTTATCTATAAAGATAAAACCATTCATTTACGATATAAAGAAAAAAGACTCTCAAATCTGCTAATAAAAAATCTCAACACATACGTTAATGTTGATGTAATACATGATTATGTATGGGAAGGAGAAATCAGAGAGAGTTATCCCTTAAGACAACTCATCGCTGAATTGAGAAAAAAATTACCTTTTAATATCATCAAAAGTCAAATGAAAGTAGGATACATGATAGCGTCACTTATCGACTAATTATTAAATAACTGCGTCAATGGCTATGACTGGGACTTATAACTCTTTCTATTGTATATTTTCTTTCAAAAATTATATAATCCCTGTATCTATTACTTATATTATATATTCCAGCAACAAGTCCTGTAATATCATGCTATAATAGGTAAACCTAAAATTTAAACTCATATAAAGGATGCTCAATGAAACATACACTAATGACACTTCCTTTTGAGGAAAACGCATTTGAACCTATTATCTCGAAAGAGACCATACGCTATCACCATGGAAAACATCATGCAGGATATGTAAACAATCTAAACAAATTGATTGCAGGTACCCCCTATGAAAATATGGATCTTTCCACAATAGTAAAATCTGCACAAGGTGCTATTTTTAACAATGCTGCACAGGTCTATAACCATGATTTTTATTTTAACGGTTTAAGCAGTACATCAACCACACCTTCGCCTGAACTTTTAGTATCTATACAGCGAGACTTTAAATCTAGAGAAATTTTAAAAAAAGCATTTTTAGAGGCTGGTGCAGCACTCTTTGGTTCTGGATGGGTATGGCTATGTGTTGATGAAGGTGGCACACTACACATAGAACAACACGCCAATGCGAGTAATCCCCTGCTCAACAAACATACCCCACTCCTAACCTGTGATGTATGGGAACATGCTTACTACATCGACTATAGAAATGCACGAGCAGACTATCTGCATAAATGGTGGGAGCTTATCAACTGGGAATTTGTTTCACAAAACCTGGCTCTCTTTGCAAAATCACGCAACTGATTTGTAAACTCTTGTATAAAGAAGTGGTTTTGTGCAAATTGTATTAATGCCATCGCATACATAAAAATGATAAATAGATCAAAAATTTGTCAATCTAAAGCCAACAGAGGTACAAGTGCTGTCACATCCTTCAAAAGAGCATCAGGTACAATACCTTGCTTAAGATCTTCTGTTTGAAACTTGCCACTCTTTACAAGTGCGGCTTGCAGTTGAGCATCCTGAGCACCTTTAATATCAGACACAATATCATCACCCACCATAAGTACATCTTTAGCCTCTAATCCCATAGAAGCTACTGCCAAATGGTAAAATGTTGATGATGGCTTGCCTATAACTTGAGCTTTTTGGCCACTGGCATACTCCAATGCATCAACAAAGCCACCTGCATCCATACTAAGTGCATTATCAACATCTTGAAAATATCGATTTTTGGCTGCGGCGACAAGTTTCGCACCCTTCATCAGTGCACGAAATGCATTGTTCATATGCTCAAAATCAAAATTTGTATAGGCATCTCCTACCAATACATACTCAGGTGTATCACTGATATAAGTGTCAAAATATGCCATCACTTCATCGCTTAACAAAGGCAATACACCCACGCCTTTAGAAGATAAAAAATCTCGACTTGCATCTAAAGCCGTAAAAAGTTCTTCAATTTCTATCTCAAAGCCAAAACGATGCAGTTTATTTATAATCTCTTTAGGTAGTTTACGTGTTGTATTGGTAACAAAACGCAAAGGATAGTACTTACGTAACTGTGCAATCGTATCTACAGCCCCTTGTACCACTTCATCACCTACATAAAGTACACCGCCAATGTCAAAAAGTATACCTTTAATCTGTTTCACAACAACTCCTTTCATAACATATATATCTATATATCATACATAAAAACAAGACTAAAGGCAATAAAATCAAATAATTTTAAAACTCTTAATTTAGTACATTATAGCTTTAAAAAAACATACTAACATCACATATATCAAGTCAAATTTTGTCTAATTTGATACAATACCCATCAAGAAAAGGGTGTATTGAAAAAAATCTTAATTTATCTCCTTGACCTGCAAGCAAATTTGTGCTATAAATTAAATAAGACAATATAACTCCGAATAAGGATAATACATGGCAAATGAAGGATTAGATAAGGCTGTCTCTGGTGAGTATGCACTCGGCTTTGAGATAGATATCGAAACCGAAACAGTACCACCTGGGCTTGATGAGAATACCATTAGGTTTATCTCCAAGAAAAAAAATGAACCTGAATGGATGCTGGAGCTTCGGCTCAAAGCACTCAAGAAATGGGAGAGTATGACAGAGCCTCACTGGGCAAAACTGGAGTATGATTCCATAGATTACCAAAGTATCTCATACTTTGCAGCACCCAAAGAGGGTATCGACAGTCTTGATGAAGTCGATCCGAAGATACTCGAAGCTTATGAAAAGCTCGGTATTTCACTGGAGGAGCAAAAGCAACTCGCTGGTGTCAAAGTGGCAGTCGATGCGGTCGTGGACTCCGTCTCTGTCAAGACCACCTATGCAGAGGAGTTGGCTGAACATGGCATTATCTTCTGCTCTATCTCTGAGGCGATCGAAAACCATCCAGAGTTGGTCAAAAAGTATATGTTCTCTGTGGTACCTATGGCAGACAACTACTTTGCTGCGCTCAACTCCGCGGTATTTACCGATGGTACATTCGTCTATATTCCCAAAGGAGTACGCTGTCCGATGGAGCTAAGTACCTACTTTAGGATCAATGCGATAAACACAGGGCAGTTTGAGCGTACGCTGATAGTAGCAGATGAAGGCTCCTATGTGAGCTATAATGAAGGGTGCTCTGCGCCAACGCGTGATGACAATCAGCTCCATGCTGCTGTGGTAGAACTGGTTATCTTAAAAGATGCAGAGATCAAATACTCTACCATCCAAAACTGGTACCCAGGAGATGAGACAGGTAAAGGAGGTATCTACAACTTCGTAACCAAACGTGCCGTATGTGAAGGAGAGAATGCCAAAGTCTCTTGGACACAGGTGGAGACAGGCTCTGCCATTACATGGAAATACCCCAGCTGTATCTTAAAGGGTGACAACTCTGTGGGTGAGTTTTACTCCGTAGCAGTCACTACTCTAGCCCAACAAGCAGACACAGGTACCAAGATGATACATCTGGGCAAGAATACCTCTTCGACCATCATCTCCAAAGGTATCTCTGCGATGAAAGGGCAAAATACCTATAGAGGGCTCGTGAAGATTGGATCAAATGCTACAGGGTCTCGTAACTACTCTGAGTGTGATTCACTGCTCATAGGTAGCCAATGTGGGGCACATACCTTCCCTTATTTGGAGTCTAAAGATACCAAAGGACAGGTAGAACACGAAGCCACCACATCAAAAATCAGTGACGAACAGCTCTTTTACCTCCGTCAAAGAGGTATCAACGAAGAGGATGCTGTCTCTATGATAGTCCACGGTTTTTGTAAACAAGTCTTTAGCCAACTGCCTATGGAATATGCAGTCGAAGCTAAAGCATTATTAGAATTAACATTAGAAGGAAGTGTAGGATGAGTAGCGTAATGAAAATAGAAAATTTACAAGCAAAGATAGGTGACAAACAGATACTCAAGGGGTTAAACCTGGAGCTAGAAGCAGGCAAGGTACATGCTATTATGGGACCCAATGGTGCAGGTAAATCGACCCTCTCTAAAGCACTCGTAGGTCACTACGATATAGAGGTACTCGATGGCGATATCACCTACAAAGGCAAAAGCATCGTAGAGATGGAGGCAGAAGAGAGAGCTTTGGAAGGGATTTTCCTCTCATTTCAGCACCCTGTGGAGATACCAGGAGTAAACAATGCCTACTTCTTAAGAACTGCACTCAATGCCAAACGTAAACACGAAGGCAAAGAGGAGCTCAATGCAGCAGAATTTTTACGCCTCATGAAAAGCCATTTAGAAATGTTAGGTATGAAGTCTGACATGATTAGCCGCTCTTTAAACGAAGGCTTTTCTGGTGGAGAGAAAAAACGCAACGAAATACTCCAGATGCTTATACTCGAGCCTGAAGTGATTATACTAGACGAGATCGACTCAGGGCTGGACATCGATGCACTTAGAGCCGTCTCTGAAGGAATCAACAAGATGAAAGACGGTAAACGTACTTTCCTTGTGATTACACACTACTCTCGCATACTTGATTATATAGAGCCAGACTACATCCATGTGCTCAAAGATGGAAAAGTCATCAAAACAGCAGGACCAGAACTGGTACCATACCTAGAAGAGCATGGGTATGACGGCATAGAGGAGGAGTAATGAACCTCACAGACCTCAAAAACAAAACCCCTCAGGAGATCACAGACCTGTTAGGGGCAAAAGATCGAGAGATGCTCGTAGAGCGTTTTGTCTCACTTGGCTTGCCTAACAAAAAGAGTGAAGCATATCGCTACTTTGATGTAGAAAAAGTGCTAGACAAAAGATACAATGCACTCACATATGTGCCCAAAACACTGAAAGTTTCCGACAAAATAGAGATAGTAGATGGTATCGTCGTGGCTGGACCACAAGGCATGCGTATTTACAATGAAGCCTGCCAAGAGATAGACATGGATCATTTTGACCCCATGTATTACCTTGGTCACCTGCTCTGTCCGCAGACTATCAAAATAGAACTTGATGGGGATACAGAGGTAGAGATAGAGCATAGATACACACAGAGTGATGTACTCATCAACTACCGTATCGTACTCTACAACCAAGCCAACAGACATGCCACAGTCTATGAAAACTTTATCTGTGAAGATATCAGTAACACACTGGTACTCTATGGGTATGACATGCACCTTGCGCAAGACTCTACACTTAGAGTGGTAAAAATGCAACACATGCAACACAACCACTATACAATGATAGCTTCTCACAAGGTCAATGTAGCCAAAAATGCCCATGCTATGCTGAAAAGTTTTGATTTTGGTGCAGACAAAGCACTACAGCTACTCAAAGTGGAACTTGACGAGTATGCCCATGTCGATGCAGGTCATCTGCTCTATCTCAATGACGATGCCAAACGCGGTACTGTCTCACAGATAGTCCATGTGGGTGAACACTCCACTTCCAAACAAGAGGCAAAAAATATTCTCGACGGTGAAGGTACCAGAGGGATTTTTGATGCACTCATACGTGTAGAGCACTCTGCCAAATATACCAAAGCTGAGCAGAACTCCAAAGCGATCTTATTGCACGACAAAGCCTATATGGCAGCCAAACCGCAGCTTGAAATCTACATCGATGAGCTAGAGGCAAGCCATGGTGCCACGACAGGGCAACTCGACCCAAAACAACTCTTCTATCTGCAAAGTCGGGGCATTAGCCATGTAGAGGCTAGAAAAATGCTTGTCATTGCCTTTGCCAACACACTGATAGAAGAGGTCAAAGATACAAGACACCAAGAGCGCATCAAAACAGCGTTTGAAAGTGTGTTTTATAAAGCACACCAATAAAGGACAAATGATGAATATGGAAGAAACCATAGCCAACTACAAAGAAGATTTTGACCTCTTTTCTACTGCTGATGAAAAGCTTGAATATATCTTTGATTTAGGCAAACGCCACACAACTTTACCTGATGAAGAGAAAAATGAATCCACGTTTGTGCAAGGCTGTGCGAGTGCAGCATGGCTTGTGGGTGAATGCCAAGATGGCAGACTCATCCTCCGTGGTGAAGGGACTTCAGAGATGGCAAAAGGGATGCTTACACTGCTTTTGGACATCTTCTCAAATCGCCCTGCTGATGAGATACTCGCCTTTGACCCAGCTAAACTGCAAGACTTGGGCATTATCGAGCTGCTCTCTCCTGTACGTCAACAGAGCTTGGAGGCATTTTTGAAAATGGTCTATGCCTATGCGCAAAAATGCAAAGAAGGAGTCTAATATGGATATCAATAACATCAAAGAGACTGACATACCAACAACAGCGGAAGAGTTGGCTGCCTATGAGGCCAAATTCCCAAAAACCAAACAAGAAAAAATAGATCAAAAGATGGCAGAAGAACGCCAAAAATTTTTAGAAAAACAGCCTTCAGACAAAGAGATGGAGGAGAAAATCATAGAGCACCTCAGACAGATTTACGACCCGGAACTGCCTGTAAATATCTATGATTTGGGGCTTGTCTATAACATCGAATGCTGGACAAACGAAGTGAGCATGCTCAAAATGTGTAAAATCACCATGACCCTCACCTCTGCAACCTGTTCATTTTCTCAAGTGATTGTAGATTTGGTCAAGAGCATCGTAAGCCGACAAGAAGGACTTGAAAATATCGATGTTGATATCGTCTTTGACCCACCATGGGGGCAGGACAAAATGACCGATGACGCGAAGTTGGCGATGGGATTACTCTAACCCACCCCTACTTCTATCGTTTTTGTGGAGAGAAACATACTTTGAGCATAGGGGCGTACATCCAACGCTCCAGATTGGATAGAAAAACTTTCAAATCCATACTGTTCGTAAAATCCTACACTCTCTGCTTTTGCATCTACCACTAAACCAAAACAGCCAAATTGTTCTTTTTGTTTGAAGGTCAGTTTGAGTACCCATTTTAGAAGTGTTTTCCCTATACCTTTTTGTTGGTAAGCTTTATCTACAGCCAGTCGTGTGAGTCTTAAAATAGGCAAAGGGTACTGTGGCAGTTTTTTGACTATCAACTCCCCTAACTCATCTCCACGTATGCTGCTTGAACTTACACTGACATAGCCAATAATTTTATTGTCCGATACAGCTACATAGGTAGTACCAATGTAGTGTTTGAATTGATTTTGTTTGGCGTATTGTTTTAAAAAAAGGTTAAGATTGCTTTCTTTACAATCAAAAGAAGAGGTGTTATCCTCTTTTTGAAGTAAGCGTATCTCAATCATCTTGTAGAAGTTTTTTGAGCTTGTTATTTGGTTTGGCCTTACTGTTTAAGAGTGCATTGAAAGTTTTATCATCTACTGTCATATGACTAGGTACTATCATATGACTTGGTATTTCATGCAAGGCATTCAAATAATAATCTAAAGCATTTTGGATTAAAAAACCTTTCTTTAATCCATTAGCGGCAGAATACCTCTCCATCCTTTCTTTGATGTCATCTTCTATATAGGCTGATATTTGTACAGACATATTCGTCCTTTCTGTTTTCTACAATTTTATAGAAAAAAATATTTTTTGTCAAGTGACTGTATTA
>JALSSQ010000235.1 GCA_026984165.1 Sulfurovum sp. | reverse complement strand
GATAGAATATGCTATATTTTCATCGGCATACATCGGTACGACTCCATTGTAATCTGAAAGTACTTTAAAAGGTTTTTTTTCTAAGGTAACTGCCTTTTGTAAAGGTCGAATGCCATAAATACGTTGTGCATTGCCTGATACAAAGGCTTGTAGATTTTCTACAGATGCACCATGTGTATCAAAAAGTGCTGCTAAGAGTTGCAAGGCAATAGGTGCAGTAAAAACACCTGCGGCACAGCCACATGCCTCTTTGGCATGTTTGGGGTGGGGTGCTGAGTCTGAACCAAACATTACTTTGGGATGTGCTTCCAGTGCTACTTTGAGTAAAGCATCTCTATCTTCAGGACGTTTGGCGATAGGTTTGCAAAAAAGGTGAGGTTTGAGCATACCACCTGCTACATCATCAAGGGTAATAAGCAAGTGATGTATAGTAATCGTGGCATAAAGGTTTTCAAATTTGTCTAAAGCTTTCACGCTTGCTTTGGTAGTGATGTGCTCCATGATAATTTTGAGCTTAGGAAAGGCAGATGCCAGACGTTCATAGATACTCACAAACTCTGCTTCTCTGTCCATTACAAAGCCATTGGTCTCGCCATGTACACAAAGTGGGATGTTTAGCTCACTCATCGCTTCAAGTGCTGGGCGCAACTCCTCTACATCAAAACCACTGACTCCACCTTCAGAGTTGGTAGTAATCCCGGCGGGGTAAAGTTTAATCGCGGTAATCTCATTGCGAATTGATGTTAAAAAATCTTTGTCATAGCTAGGTTTGAAAAAGAGTGTCATATAGGGCGTGAATTTTTCATCCCCAATGGCTTTCATGATACGTTTTTTGTAGGCGACAACTTCTTCTTTGCTGCTTACAGGCGGCACAAGGTTAGGCATAATAAGTGCTCCTGAAAAACTTTCGGCTGAACATGCTGCAATGTTGTTTAACATTTCTCCGTCACGTAGGTGCAAGTGCATGTCAAGTGGCGCGGTTAATTGCATCAAAATCCTTTATAACATAGTAGCTTGAAGTATGGCTTTGTGTCCTCTTGGGTACGAGCCAGTACAGTATGTCTATTTTGCCACAATGTGTATTAAAAGTGAGTAAGCAGCTGGTTTTTGCAGGTCTAAAGTCAACCACAGGATAGTCAATCCCCCCTCTAAAGAGTTGATTACACCGTAAAATACGTAAAGAACTTGCAGTAAATGCTTTATGAGGCTTGTTAAACTCAAATTGCCATTTGGCATATTCTGAACAGCTTGGGTAGTAGCGACAGGATGCGGGGAGCATTTTAGAGATGTATTGGTAGCCTTTTATGGAAGCTTTGTAGATATTTTTTAAGTTCATATCTTCGGTAAGTTTTCTTTATAGATTGTGATGATGTCAATATGCTCTTGTTCTATTATATATAATATACAGTATCTTTGATAGACCAGTTTTCGTATGTTTTTCCCAAATTCCTCTGCTGGTCTACCTAATTTTGGAAAGTCAATAAGAGAAGCTTTTATAAAGGCTCTTAATTTTCGTATATGTTTTGCTGTGATGGCTTTTGATTTTGTCTCTTCAAAAAGATAGTGGGCAATATCATCAAGGTTTTGAAGTGATTCTTCTGTAAATTCAATCTTCATATTTGGAAAGAACTCTATCAAATGCTTCATCAATACTCATCGTCTCTCCTCGTTCTATTTGTTCGAGTGAAATCTGCACAGATTTTTTTATCTGGGCATGGGTACGATTATATTCATCCATTGAGAGAATAATGACAGATTTATCATTTTTAGTGGTGATGATGACTTCTTCATTGTTGTCACACACATCATCTATAATGGATTTAAGGTTGTTTCGTGCATGAGAATAGTTTACAACTTGCATAGATAATCCTTTTGTACAATATATTGTCAATTATAGCTAAATAAAATGAAAAATACATAATTAAGTGAAATTTAAGTCATGGGGGGGGGT
>JALSSQ010000234.1 GCA_026984165.1 Sulfurovum sp. | reverse complement strand
TTCAATGAAACCCTTCAGGATTTTTTAGAAGAAGAAGGCTTTGCTCTTGATACTGTGTTAGACCCTTATTCTGCACTTGATTTGACCTATGAAAACAATTATAATCTTTATCTTTTTGATGTCAATCTACCTTATGAGAATGGCTTTTCACTTTTAAAAAAGCTGCGTGATGCAGGAGATATGACACCGACTATTTTCATCACTTCACGTGATGACAAAGCCTCTTTGACGCAAGGGTTCACACAAGGGGGTGATGACTACATTGCCAAGCCAGTTGATTTGGATGAACTTCTTTTGCGTATCAATGCTATTTTGCGTCGTCAAACACGGAGCCATATAGTGCAACTGGGAGAGTACAACTTTGATATTTTGAGTAAAAGATTAGCCAAAGATGAAAAGGTTGTAGAACTGACACAAAAAGCCTCCGAACTTCTTTTGGTGCTTCTTGAAGCGCAAGGAAATCTAGTGCCCTCAGAGCAGATAAAAGAGCGTCTTTGGAGCAGTGCAGAAGAAGCAAGTGATGGTTCACTGCGCGTCTATGTGACACAACTTAAAAAGTATTTTCCTACACAGATAGAAAATATCCGCGGAATAGGTTACAGACTAAAGGTGGCATAATGACAAAAGGAAAAGAGTTTTTTGTTGCACTTGTGGTGTATGTGATTTCTATGACGGTACTTTTGATGGCACTCTATCGTTTTATGCAAAACTGGCAAATGAATGAGTTTAATTTTTTTCTTGTAGGTATTTTAGTCTTGATTGTAGCCATTGGCTGGGGATATGTACTCACGGCACTTATCTTTGTTCCCACACAAAAGTTAGAAGATACACTTACTACTGTAACCAATAATGTCATCCATGAACTTAATATTCCTCTCTCTACCATACGTGCCAATACCACACTGCTTAAAAAAACACTTACAGATGCCAAAGCTCATACAAGACTACAGCGTATAGAAGATGCTTCTTTACGTCTGGAGAGGCTCTATGAGGAGCTACGCTATGCTCTGCAAAAGCAGATGAAGACCATAGAAAAAGAGACATTTGATGTGGCTGAGGTGGTAAAGGAACGTGTAGACTTTTTCCAAGAACAAAAACGTAACAGGTTTGAACTACAGCTCGAAAGTCATAGTATTACAGCAGATAAAATAGGCTTTGAACAGATACTAGACAATATCATCTCCAATGCCATGAAATACTCCAACAAAGAGTCTCTTATATTATTCTCATTAAATGCGGGTAAACTATGCATTAAAGATGAAGGGGTGGGTATGAGTCCAAGTGAACTACTACGCATTCATGAACGCTACTTTCAGGGAGATGAGAGACATGAAGGACAAGGCATTGGATTATCACTTGTTAAAGCGTATTGTGATGAGCAAGGATTTAGTATTGGTATTCAGTCTGAAAAAAATGTAGGAACAAAAATATGTTTAACACTTACTTAACACTATTTTGTCATAATGCCACGTCTAGTCGAAATAAGACAAAGAGTAGCCTGTGGTAAAACATCGTTTTTTCATTTCCCTTTTCAGTACGATAGTGCTCTATGCACTCATGGGGCTACTCTTTTTTTATGTGTTGAGTAAAACCATAGGCACAGAACAAAAACCTAAAGAAAAAACCATCTCTATCTCACTCTCTGAATATACCCCTGAAGTCACTCCACCTGTGGAAGAAATAATAGAAGAACCTGTCGTCAAAGAAGAGCCTATCGTTGAAGAGCTTGAACCCCCTGTCATAGAAGAGGTGATTCCTGAACCTATTGTTGAAAAAACTATGCCCAAGCCACAGCCTATTATCGAGAAGAAAATTGTAAAAAAACCTGTGCCCAAAAAGAAAAAGATTAAAAAGAAAAAGGTTCTTAAAAAGAAGCAGAAAAAAAGAGTCAAAAAGAGAATCAAAAAGAGAGTTTCCCCCCAAAAAACACATAAAAAAATATCAAGAAAAAAA
>JALSSQ010000233.1 GCA_026984165.1 Sulfurovum sp. | reverse complement strand
CTTCATATACGGCACTGCCATCCCACAGCTGGTCTCTACCGCATAAATATCAAAAATAAAAAGCTGACGTATATGCCTAGCATTCACCCCAAAGTGGCTCAGATACCCCTCAAACCTCTCATCACTTTTTTCTATAGGCTCTGCCTTACAAAAGAGCCTCACAATATTTGCATTACCCTCAAAGGCATTAAACACAAGCGTAAACTCCCCACCTGCCATCGCATCTCTATAAGTGCGATTGCCAGAGCCGGGGAAGTCTAGGTAGAGTAGTGTCTGCTTGTCCAATACACGTATAGAGTCATACCCTTTAGGCGAAAGATTCACCTCTTTACCCGAACAACTTGCGAGGTAAAAAAGCTTTTGCTTTTTGATGAAGTCTATGTCTTTTTGTTGGAGTGTTTTGTATTGTTTGCCCATGTATATCCTTCCCTTCAAAGATGCTATGCTTATATAAAACTATGACTCTGCTAGTAAATCAAGTGTATCATAAAACTCACTAGGTTCCTGATATCCATAAAATTGCTCATCTTTCATCTCTTGACCATCTGAATCTATAAAAACAAATCCTGGAGGACCAAAGATACCAAATTTCTTTTTAAGTTCTTCCATTTGTCTTTGTGCTTTTTGACTCTTTTTAGGTGTCATGTTCACACTTACTGCAATATATTTATCTCTAAGTATTTTTTGTACTTTTGGGTCTTTAAATGTTGTTTCTCTGAGGTGTTTACAGACAGGACAGGTATCTGTATGAAAGAAGATAATCATCGTTTTACCTTCATCCATGGCTTGACGATGCTTGATCTCGTAAGCAGTCAGGTTGGGTATCTCCTCAAAGGGCATTGCACCTGAGAGTCTGTTTTTGGCATCTCCTCCACCTACTATATTGACTACTGTGGCAGGTAGTGGCTTCCAGATGTTTTGCTCTCCATAGCCTGCGCCTACAAGCAAGAGCGTACCCCAGATAAGCAACACTGTAGCAAAAGCTTTTTGTAAAGTCTGCCAGCCATTTGCTTTAAAGCTTAGACGTTGTGTAGCCCCTAAGTAGATGGCTATACCTACTGCGTATGCACCCCATAAAAAGAGTGTATTGACAAGCTCCAAGTTAGAAAATATCTCTATGGCTACACCCAAAAGCAATGTCCCAAAGAAGTATTTGACCTTGTCCATCCACATACCAGCTTTAGGCACAAGAAAGCCTGCACCCAACCCAAGTAAAATAAGTGGTACACCCATACCCAACGCCAATGCAAACATTGTCAATGCTCCCAATGTAGCATCGGAAGTAGAGATAGCCACAGAAAGAAACGAGATAAGCACAGGCGAAACACAAGCACCAAGTATGAGTGCTGAGACCATCCCCAGCAAAAATACAGGAATAAAACTACCACCTTTCATACTCTGAGACCCTGCGTTGAGCTTAGACTGTATAAATGAGGGGAGCTGAATAGTAAAAAGCCCAAACATAGACAACGCCATCAACACAAACACAAGGGTCATCGCCCCTATCGCCCAGACATTTTGAAAGTACGATTGTAACTGCTCACCAGTTGCCCCAGCCAACGCACCCATAATAGCATAGGTCACAGCCGTACCAAGTACATACGCCACAGCCAACAGCACAGCCTTAATCTTGGTCACATCCTCACCCTGCCCTGCAATGATACTAGAGACGATGGGCACCATAGGAAGCACACAAGGCGTAAACGTAAGCAACAAGCCAGAGACAAACGCCCCTAACATAATGCCTAGCGTGCTTTGGGCAACACCATCTCCTGCAAAGAGTAGTGTCGTTGAGAGTAAAATCCATAGTGAAAGAAGTAGTGTTTTTTGATGTTTCATAGTGTGTCCTAAAATGTGTTTATGTATTTTACATCTTTTAGGCTGTAGTTTCTGTGTAGGCTCTTACACAACTTTAAGATACAATACACAAAAAAAGGAAAGACAATGACCAGAGAACGT
>JALSSQ010000232.1 GCA_026984165.1 Sulfurovum sp. | reverse complement strand
GCATACTGTTCCAAATACTCACTGGCATCTACTTTTTTCAAGTAAGTCTCTGCTAGGTTGTTATATGCAGAGACATACGCTTCTTTCATGGCATCATACTTGTTATAATCTATCTGTATCTGCCCATCATAGGTAATGACCCCTGAGCCAAACAATATATCTAAATGAATAAGCCCCTCACAATAATAAGACAAGACCTCACCCACTTCACGCCATGCCATAAGACCCACTGCACGAGAGACAACATCATCTACCACATGGTGCTTCAACTCCTCACGTTCATTATGAAAAAATGCCATCAGTCCGCCAGTGGTCGCCTTGAACTCCTCTATGTTTTTAAACTGTCCTGTACCATTCATCTTGGTTTCGGTGTCAGCATCTATCCATAGTATGTGTCCATACTCATGTCCTATGGTAGAGATGTCGTAAAGCTCATGCCATAAATCTGCGTTGGTCTGTATAAGTTCTCTTTGGGCTTTGACGAAAGCCTCTCCCATCGTCTCAACACTGAGTTTCATAATAGGTTTAGACTTTTTAGACTCCATCACAAAGTCTGCATAGGCAAAGATTTTTTTGCCCAGTTCTGCTGAGACCTGCTCGTCATTTGGTACTACCTGTGCAGAAAAGAGTCCATTAAACTCTGCTGCATAGTAGAGCATTGGCTGCCCTATATAGAGTTGTGTTTCTTCGACTTGGGTGAGGTTCTTTGCCATAATCTTTTGCGCCTCTGTGCCATACCCTTTGGCCATCTTGGAGGCAAAATCTTTGATATTTTGTCTCGTAGAAGAGCTCTCTTGCAACGCTGGATTGACAATACGCAAATCCCACTCCAAGGCTACTGCTTTTCTATAGTGGTCTTCATAATACTCTAGCGGATGCCCTACTTGCAGAGGTGTTTTGACTGCCATCCACTTTCTATCGACCTCTGCCCATTTGCCTATAAGTTCATCGGGATTTTTGTGCCCAAAGGCCTCCCATAATGCACCAAAATACTCCAACCACTCCTGCTTCTGACCAAAAACATCATCTTCATATTGTCCTAGCAATGCAATGAGCTGCTCCAAAGCAGTCATCACTCCCTGTACTTGCTCAGGAAATGCCTCCGCATATGCTACAGAACGATACTGCTCCTTACTCCCTGCTCCCTGCTCCTTTAGAAGTACCGAGTAACATCTATCTCCCACACAAGCATGCTCATCTTTGTCTAAGAGATCTTCACTTTGCAGCATCTCAAAAATTTTGGCATCGTCACCATGAAAGAGTTCGGAAAGCTCAAGATTTACAGAGTGGATAATGTGCTCCGTCCAATGACTCTGCCACTCACTCAAGCGAATACCCACAAAATGCACCCCAAATATCAAAGAGCGATAAAAGGGGGTCAATAACTTCTGCTCCTCTATCCAACCGATAAAACTCTCATGACGAGTAATATGCAGCGTACTCACAAAACCATAAGCAAGCTCTTTTTTCATCGCTATCTCTTTTTTAGATGCTCCACCCTTTTCCAGCACTTGCTCCAACGCATCTTCGCGCAAATTCACGATACGCGTCAATGCAGCCATCTCACTCTCTTTGTCTCTAGGGATATCAAGCAGTTTCAAAAAAGCATCCACCACCGCATCTGCACGCTTGTGCTCTTTGCTCTTATCTAATAACTCATAATAGTTATTCAAACTAGCCTGTCTATGTTGTAACTCATCATAGATGATTTGTAGATCTTTCATAAATTGTTGTTGTTTCATAATACTCTCTTCTCTTTTGGGGTATCCATAAAGGGCACCCCTACATTTAATTTGATTCGTAGGGGCAATCCCTTGTGGTTGCCCTTAATGTGTGTATCTCTCTTATTTATTTCGTAACATGTTTATTATCGGCTTCGCCAAAGCCAAAGCCTTTGAGCGATGTGAAATCTCACTTTTCACATCATCCTCTAACTCACCCAGTGTCTTATCATACCCATCAGGGATAAAGATAGGGTCATACCCAAAGCCTTTATCGCCTCTAGGTTCATCTACTACCTCTCCATGCATCCAGCCATGTACCACATACTCTAAGGGTCTGGTGATTTGTGATTTGTTGCACAGCAATGAATCATGAATCACCTGACCCCCTCCCACTATAGCAATCGCCGCTGTGTAATACGCAGGCGTGGACTTCAGCCCTTTTTCTTTCACTGCTTCTATGAGCTTATGCAGATTATCTTTATCGCTTGCATCTTCCCCTGCATAACGTGCAGAGTAGATGCCAGGAGCCCCATCAAGCACAGGAAGTGAAATACCAGAATCATCAGCAATGACCAGATAATCCTCCCCCAACTTCTCATAAATTGTGCGTGCTTTTATCAAAGCATTGGCAGCAAAAGTATCACCATCTTCGACTATCTCAAATGTACCAAGCAAATCTGAAAAAGGCACCACCTCATCTTGACACATCTGTCTAAATTCACGTAATTTGCCTCTGTTGCCTGTCGCCAAAACCAATTTCATGCCTCATTAACCTCTGTTTTACTTTATAGGAATATAATTAACACAAATTTTACCTTATTGGAGATGTTAAGATGATTAAACAGATTATGCCCTTAAGCCTCATTGTGGCTTTACGATTTTTCGGACTCTTTATTGTACTGCCTGTACTTTCCATTTATGCACTGGATATGAAAGGGGCCACACCTTTCTTGGCAGGTGTTGTCGTAGGAGGGTATGCCCTCACACAGGCGCTCTTTCAGGTCCCTTTTGGTGTACTAAGCGATAAAATTGGCAGAAAAATAACCATCTTGATAGGCTTGCTTATTTTCATTGCGGGGTCTATTATTGCGGCGATGGCAGACTCTATCTATCTGCTGCTTCTTGGACGCTTTTTGCAAGGTGCAGGAGCCATTGGCTCTGTCGTCTCTGCGATGGTAGCAGACCTTGTCAAAGAGGAGGAGCGTGCACATGCCATGGCGATACTTGGAGGGACAATTGCGTTGAGTTTTGCTGCAGCGATGATTGTGGCTCCTTTGATTGGTGGACACTGGGGTATAGACAAACTCTTTTGGCTTACTGCCATACTTTCAGTCATGGCCATTGGTATCCTTTTTACGGCTGTCCCACAACCTCCCAAAATTGTCCATAGCTATGCAGAAGATGAGGCCAAAATAGCCGATGTCTTTAAAGACAAAGCATTGGTACGTATGTATATTACCTTTCTCTTTCATTCAAGTATTATGACTATGGCATTTTTCATCATCCCTTATGTGATGACACACCCTGTTGCAGAAGGTGGTTTTGGCTGGGAAAAATCAGCGCTTTGGAAGGTTTACTTTCCTGCAATGATATTTGGTTTCATCGCCATGGCACCTGCGGCTATTTTTGGTGAGAAATACGGCAAAGGTAAAGAGATATTTATGATTTCAGTCGCTGTCATTTTCTTGGGCTTCATCGCTATGGGATTTGCTACAACGCCATGGGTTTTCATCTTGGGTGTGGTACTCTTCTTTATAGGCTTTAACATGTTTGAGCCACTGCTTCAAAGTTTTGTAGCCAAATTTGCCAAAGTCCACCAAAAAGGAGCAGCCCTGGGTGTAGCCAATACTTTTGCCTATACGGGTATCTTTTTTGGAGGACTCTTTGCCGGATATATCATGCAACACTACGACAGAGCTACACTTGCCATCGTTGTAGCACTTATCGCATTGGCATGGTTTTACTGGGTAGCCACCATGCCAAGCCCAAACAACAGAGGAAACGTCTATCTCCCACTGGATATCTTTGATAGAGAAAAAGTACATGCACTTACCAAACACGATGCCATCGTAGAGAGCTACGTAAACGAAACAGAAGGTATCGCTGTAGTGAAGTATGATAAAGATTTGATAGATGAAGATGAAGTAAGAGGAATGTTGAGTTAAGTCTACAACTCTCCTCCCTCTAAGACCTTCTCTTCACGCTTTATCCCCTCTCTCATCTTACTACTCTTGACATTTTTTGACATTTTTTGACATTTTTACTATATTATTCTAAAATTAATTATTTCTATTTCTACAAATAAGAGGAGAAAAGTATATGATGAAAAACAATTTTTTATGTTTTAAAAGAAGACGAGTCATGCAACTTTCATTAGGTGCAATCGTCTATCTTTTTAATGGCTGTAACAAGGTTGAAAAACCTGTCCAAAAAAACAATACGCCACAAAGTGATGATGCTACACGTAAAGTTCAAAGTGATGAAATCATAGTAGAACGTGGTTCACTTATGACAAACTGTATCGTCATTGATAGCGTTGGAAGAACCGCCATTGAAAGAAATGGTGGTATCTATAAATTTAAAAAACAATTTGTGCATCCTATATATGTTTTTTCTGGTGTGATTAATTTTGCAAGCAATGGGCATATTGCTGAAGGTATAGATGTCAAAAATACATTGATGTTAGTAGCATCTCATTCTCGCGTTGCGACTATCGTTACAACACTGGCAAGTCAAGACGATAAAAGAGTATGGCTTAAAGATAATTTTACACTGACAGACAATCAGATAGATAAAGAAATATCAAGACAAAACAAAACAATAGCAGCCATAAGTGACGAAGTAGTAAAGTATTGTATACAAAACAACATCACAAAACCTGCAAATATAGCACTAGAAAAACTTCAAACACTTACTGATGATATTTTGGCACGTATTGCATTATATGTCTCTAGTGAAAAAGATAGTGCTGCTTTAGAAAAAGAGCTTCTTGAGAAGCTGAAGATTCCTACTGTCACAAAAGAAGAAGTAAACTATTACAAATACGGTAGTACTAATCCAAAAATAATTATTGAGCAACTACCCAAGTACACGCTTACAGCTAAACAAAAATATGCCTTAGCTTTTATGTGGAACGAAGAGAGATTAGCAGGAGATGCCTATGGTGCATTCTATACTTCTTTATACCCCAAGCTAAACGATAAAGAAAAAATCTTAGCAGACAGAGTACTAAACACCATTCATCATGCAGAAAGACTACATGAAGAAGCAGTAGAAGCTCTGATTAAAAAATATGATATCGATATATTAGATCTTGAAGACTACGACGGAAATTACAGTAAACAAGAACTTCAAGATATGGAACCAGGTGTCTATCCTATTAAGAAGTTACAAGCTCTTTGGGACAACGTGGCACCCATAGGGACAAAAAGTCTCACAGATGCCTTTAAAATAGGTGCTATTACAGAGGTAGGTGATGTAGAAGATTTAGACCGTTATATACAAATAGCCGATAAAGCTATTGATTTTCGGTACGTCATGGAGTTTTTACGAGATGGTAGCATTTTGCACTATTGGGTATTTGACAAAGCATTAAAAGAATTAGGCATTCAAGATGGTGCATGTTCTATCTCTAGTAGATATTGTAAAAAAGAAGGTGAATTTGCCCTCAATGGCGATGGTGGAACACATAAAACCCTTTTAACATGGGTAAAGGATGAAAGATGGTAAAAAAAATATACATAAGTAGCATGATGCTATTTGTCATAGGTTGTGGTGGTCCAAGCAACAATAATGCTCAGGAGAAAACACCTAACTCTTTAGCCATAGACATAGCAGACAGTAACTACACAAATCCTATTTATGAAAAAAAAGACTATATACCCAAAGGTGATAAACTTACCCAAGAAATGGCATATAAGTTTTTAAATATGACGACCTTTGGTCCTACCCCTGCATTAGCAAAAGAACTAAGGGAAAAAGGGGTAGAAAAGTGGGTAGAAGAACAACTGTCTCAACCTTATGTTCCTCAAAAACAGAGCGTGCTTAGAAGTGCATTGTCCTGGGCAAAAGAGTTTCGTCCTGCATTTTTACAAGGTTTTACTATTGATGAAATCCTTGCAAACAATGACAAAACACTCAGCAAAGGAGCACTGATTGAGTGGCAATATTTTGTAACATCATCTGTATTTAACAATATTTTAACGGATCCATCACAACTTAGACAACGTGTAGCCTATGCATTAAGCCAGACAGTTATCGCATCAGAGTCTGTTGATAGCTTTTTTAAATACAGATTTCATGCTTTAGGATATTATTATGATTTCTTACTAAAACATAGTTTTGGTAATTATGGTGATTTACTTTATGACGTCTCTTTAACCCCTGCAATGGCTACATTTTTAACCTATAATGGTAACAGAAAAGAATATACACCTGAAGGTACAAAGACGCCTATTTTACCTGATGAGAACTATGGTAGAGAGCTCATGCAACTCTTTTCTGTAGGTCTATATAAACTCAATAACGATGGTACACAGAAATCTAAAGGCACACAATTTTTACAAACCTACGAACAAAAAGACATACTTGAAATGTCAAAAGTATTTACAGGGCTTACTTACCCTAACTCATATAAGTTTGGTGGACTAAGCTATTATTCTGACCTCATACACCCTATGGTATGTGAACAAGACTATCATGATGTAAGTGAAAAGCATATTTTAGGAAGTACCCTTCCCTCAGGTCAAAGTTGTGAACAAGACATCAAAGGGGCTATTGACATCTTAATGTCTCATGACAATATTGCACCGTTTATCTCTAAAAAGTTGATTTTACGATTAACAAAATCCAATCCAACAGAAGAATACGTAGCAAGGGTAGCTAACGTTTTTAATGACAATGGAAACGGTATAAAAGGTGACCTAAAAGCAGTCATTAGAGCCATACTTTTAGACCAAGAAATATGGAAAAACATCACAGAAGGTCTTGATACAAAAATAAAAGAGCCCTTCCTTGCCTACACCAGTTTCTTACGAGCCTTTACTGTGCAAGCCTCTCCCTATATATATTTTTACACAAAAACAGATGGAACTAATAAATATGATATATTTGAAAACAAGCTTAATAAACTATTTCTTTGGCATAGTGTAGGCATCAATGATTTTTATCAATCTTTTGCCCAAGCACCACTTTATTCTCCAACCGTTTTTAATTTTTATAGTGACACCTTTACTCCAAACAGTAATGAATTTAGAATACGTAGTTTCGTAGCTCCTGAAATAGAGATACAAACCACAAATTATTTAGTCAAATATAGTGAAAAAATAGACTATACTTTAACAAGGTATGATAAAGGAAGTATTGCGTTCTATGGATCTCCTGATGAGGTATACTACAATAGACATTTCAGAGAAAGGTTTCTTATAGACACATCATATATACTTCAAGAAGCATTAAAAGTACTACAAGGAGAAAGTAAAAAAGTCCCAGTACTTACAGACAAGAATGCCATGGAAATCTATAAAAAAATGGTAGAAAAGGTTGTAGATACAGTAAGCAAAAGACTTCTTGGAACAATACTCCCTAAAGCAAAAAAAGATATTTACATAGAGAACTATGCAAAAGCACTAAAAATATATAGTTCTTATACTGAACGTCAAATAAATGATGCATTGCGTCGTAACATAATTGAACCTATCATACAACAAATCACCATGTCTGATGACTTCATGGTACAATAAGGAACAAAAAATGAATACATTAAAACGAAGAGATTTTTTAAAACTAGCTGGAGGAACCATAGCTGCATACAGCCTTCCTTCAAGCCTCATAGCAAATGATGAAATAAATGATTACAAAGCACTTGTAGTAGTAAACCTAGCAGGAGGTAATGATTCACTCAATATGTTCATCCCCGCAGAAGCAAAGATATATGAACAATATGCTGGTATTCGTGGTGACATCTTAAGTGTTAAAAATGAAGATTTAACTACATTACTAGGCGACACTAGAGCGGCACTTAAGCTTAGTAAAGGAAGTGGAAACCCATATTATGCACAAGGTAGTATGACGGAAGCATATACAAAAGGGTTTTATAAGCATTCTGTTAGTAATTTTTCAAGCAAGATTGCCACCAATGCTATGATGCCAGAGATAGCTCACCTTATGAATCAAGGCAAAGGTGCTATAGTATACAATGTTGGGAACATCACGCATCCAGCCACAAAAGCACAATTAAAATCAGGAGAAATAAAGATACCTGTCTCATATAGTTCTCATATGGATGCTCAAAAATATTTGGCATCTGGGCAAGCAGGTAAACCTACTTTTGCTACAGGATGGCTAGGTGGATTAGCAGATACATGGGGAAATATTAATCAAAACCCTATCTATAAGCTCAATACAAACCTATCTCGTTATGGTAGTGCACAAATGCTCTTTGGTCATAAAGAAAATCCTCTTAATTTTCCATATAAAGGACCAATGTCATTTAAAGGATACAACAAAGACTCAGAAAAAAAGACACTTGATGCCCTTATAGCACTTGATAGACGTACACTTTTTAAAGAACTTTTTAACAAAAACAGAAAAACAGCGTTAGATGAAGTAAACACGACTGTTAGCGACTGGGAAAACGTATCAGGTTCTTTTTCGGAACTCAAGAATGCTTATGGAGAAACACTCTTTCATCAAACATCTCAAAGTGATTTGGGTGTAGATAAACGTGTACACACACACTATATCCAATATTTTGAAGCAGCGGCAAAACTCATCAAAATAGGACAAAATAAAGGTTTAAAAAGGCAGGTTATTTACATCACGCTGACAGGATGGGATACACACACCAACCAAGCAGAACTTCATGCAAGAAACTTAAGAGGGATGAGTATGGGTGTAGGTGCATTTCAAACAGCCATAGACTCTCTTGGCTTGTCTGACAAAGTAACACTTTTTTCTCTTTCTGAATTTTCAAGAACGACTGCAGTGAACAAAACAGGTACAGACCACGGATGGGGTGCTAGTCAGTTTGTTATAGGTGGGGCAGTCAATAGTGGTGCCTATGGGAAATTTCCAGATTTGACACTAGGGGGAGATGATGATATCACATCCAGAGGAAGAATCATACCAAGTACATCATTTTCTCAATATTATGCAACTTTACTGAAGTGGTTTGGAACAAAAGGTACCGATATCCATAATATATTGCCTGAGTTACATAATTTTGCTAGTGATAAACAAAATTTAGGTTTCATGAAGGTATAATACTAAAAAATATAGGATATTTCTCATGAAACACATACTTAGTACTTTTTCTCTAGTTTCCCTCCTCTCTTTAGGAGGATGTGGAACACAGACCTTTGATGACTCCAGCACAACACATAACCAGTCAGATGTTGGCAACACGACGAATACCCAGCCAAATAATCCTAGAGGGAATACAGCTACAGTGAGTCCAAAATTTCCACACAAAAAT
>JALSSQ010000231.1 GCA_026984165.1 Sulfurovum sp. | reverse complement strand
ACTTTACGGTCTTGCAGGATACGCACAAACGCAAATCAGCCTGGATAAAGCAAAAGCGTTAGCCACACATGTCAAAGAAGATACCACACAAAATGGTGTAAGCTTTGGTGTAGGTGTAGCGTATGCCATAAACAACAACTGGTCACTCTTTGTAGATGCTATGAGACTCATAGATAAATCTGTTACTCGTGTAGAGGGAAACTATGCTACAAAAGTTGACGGTATTTCTTTCGGATTTATTTACCACTTTTAGAAGTATGACCTAAGTCATGCTTCGTTTGACGCATACAACGCTTTATTTTTTAGTTTTTACTTTCTTGTACAATTATATTATTTTTGAAAAAGCCAAACTCATCGTGAGGTGAAGACGGAAAGCTGCGAAACTTCTATGTGAAGTTAGCTGAGCTACCAATAGTATATTGAATATCTTTGCAAATTTCTCTTCTATTATTTTTTTATGAAATGAGTAAGGGTAAAAATGAAAAGATTTTTAGTAAGCGTCTTGCTTTCTTTAGGGAGTATGCATCTCTTCGCTAATGTAACAGCCAGTATAGGCAATGGAGCTTTTGCATCTGTTCATAAAGATAAATTATATGCAGTCAATGGGAATATAGGAAAAGCACAATTGATAGCTACTGTTCCTTCAACTATTGGAGGGGTCGCGACCAATCCATAATATTACTGCAAAAATTCTAGAACAACCAGAACATGGAAGTGTTGAAGTTATTTATGGTGATAATGGTAGACCAACTATACTTTATAGTCCGTCCCCTGATATCAACCATGTATCAGATACATTTAGATATTCTATTACTGATAAAAATGGGCAAACAGCAGATGCACTAGTGAGTTTAGATGTTCAATGTGGTTCGTCACAAACGTCAGATGGTGGTGATACTATGGGAACATTCAGTATATTTATGATGATGTTCTTTATCTTACTGTCAGGTATTTTTTTTTGTAAGAAAAGAAGATGAAAGAGGAGAAGCATAATGCAAAAAATTTTGAAAAGTACACTACTTGGTTTGGTGCTTATAACAACATATAACTATGCAGGAGATAAAACAGTTGCTCCTGCAGGTGCCTCAGTTATGCCTATAGCAGTGACTGACTACTCTCCCATATATATTGGGATAGGCGTTACGGCAGCTCAATTTAGTGCTTGTAATAATCATTGTTCTTATGAAGATTTGACCTATGGTTTGATGCTAAGAGGGGGATATGAGGTTAATGAATATTTTGGTCTAGAAGCTAGAGGGATAAGAACATTCTTAGACAAAGGACCTTTTGGTGGTGTACCTTTAACACACGTAGGACTCTATGCAAAACCACAATATCTAGTAAGTGAACGTATTAATATATATGGTCTATTAGGTTATGGATATACTAAAAATCTTGGCAATGGTGCAAGGCTTAATTATTTTGATAGTGAAAGTGGTTTTTCTGCAGGAGCAGGTTTAGAATATGATCTTTCAGATAAAAAAGGTGACTTTGAAAAAGATGCTGAATATGATAGAGCTTTTGATGGCTATGCCGATCAAGGCGAAGGTTGGAGTCTCTTTGTAGATTATCAAAGACTACTTATAAAATCAAATATTCCTGATATGGATGTGGTCTCTTTTGGTGTAAGGTACGATTTTTAAAATAGTAGTTTAATGTATTAAACTTCAATTAACCCCAATCGAGTAAACTTTCTCCTAATAAACACTTAGGAGAAAAACTTGAGTCAAATCATAGAAAATATCAAAACAGAAATTTCAAAAGTTCTAGTCGGTCAAGATAAAATGGTCGAGGGGTTACTTGCAGGCTTGCTTTGTCGTGGACACATACTTCTTGAAGGGGTACCAGGACTGGCTAAAACCACTGCAGTTAATGCATTGGCTAAAACGCTTGGGCTAGACTTTAAGCGTGTGCAGTTTACGCCAGATTTGCTGCCTTCAGACATCATAGGTACAGAAATCTATGACCCGTCTAACAATGCCTTTAAAATCAAACAA
>JALSSQ010000230.1 GCA_026984165.1 Sulfurovum sp. | reverse complement strand
AACTTCTGCCCCCGCATCAAAAGCATCAAGCAGTGTAGCACCTGCTTTTTTAAAAGCCAGTCTTTTGTTATCTGCTAAAAGAGTTACGCCTGAAAGTTTATGGGCTCGACTAAAGTCTATAGTATCCATACCTGACGCTTTTAGAAGCTGATACACCCCTTTATTGTCTGAAGCTCCTGCGTAGTAGGCCACTCTTTTTTCCCTTATATTTTCTATCTGAACAGGGGTACGCTTTTGTGGAAGAGGGGTTTGTTTTACACTTGTCTTTTTTTCCTCTGTAAAACGTGCCTTGATACGTTCTATTAACGATGCGGCATCAGGGGCATGGGCAGCATGCTTAACCATCTCTTTGAGTGCTGTAATAGAAGCTGTATGATGTTGTGGATTAAAAAGATTATTTTCATATTCACAGTCCAATAGTCCCGAATCAACAGAAGTAATGGCATGAAGTATCTCTGTTTTGTGTGCGTTACCCTCACTTATCATCTTGTGTGCAAGTACCAGTATGGCATCGCCAATGTATGCATGATCAAATTTCTCAGTCTCAGATGCATAATGTAAGGCATAGAGTGTTTTGTAGTATTTTTTGTCTGACTCTGTAGCATAGGGTGCCAAGAGCGCATAGCTTTGCATAAAATCATCATCGTTGATGACAAGTCCGTTATGTGCACGGTAGCTATTGGCAGGGTCTATTTGTAGCGTTGTGCCTAGTTTATTGACAATACTTGCAACGGGTGTATCTTCTTCAACCATTAAATCATTGATTTTAAAGATAAGATTCCGTTCAGGATAGGCAAAGTTTTCATTTTGTGCTTGAATGGCTATGAGTATATCTTTGGCTACTGCATCCTTTGCAAGTGTAAGTGTGAAATGCTTGTAGTAAGGTAGATAATCTGTTTTTGCATTGAAAAAAAATGCTTTTACGGTTAATGTATATGACATCAATCCCCTCCATCAGGTAGTATAATAATAAATTAAGTATATCTTATACAGCTATGAAAGAGAGGTTAAAAAGAGAACTAAAGCAAAAACACTTGAAGTATGTTACAATTTTACCAAATGAATAGAGATACTATAGATAAAGAACACTACCTTATTAGCAGTCTAAGTTCCAAATATATCGGAGATGATGCAGCGGTTATAGGAGACACCCTTTACAGTATGGATGCCTTCTTTGAAGAGGTGCACTTCAAACGTGAGTGGATGAGTATGGCGCAGATAGGGCGAAAGGCGATGCTTGTTAACCTCTCTGATGCCATAGCCATGAATGCACAGCCACAGTACGCCCTTGTCACAGTCTCTCTGCCCAAAGACCTTACACATGATGATATTGATGCACTGACACAAAGTATGCAAGCCACAGCCGCAGAGTATGGCTGTGAAATCATAGGAGGAGACACCATAGGTGGGGACAGACTGCATCTAAGCATAACCATCATTTCCAAGAGTAAACATCCGCTCTTGCGTACAGAAGTAAAAGAGGGTGATTTGCTTGCTTATACAGGGGTATTGGGTGAGAGCAAAAGAGATTTGGAAGCACTTTTTCGTGGAGAGCGTATAGCTTCAAATTCACGTTTTTACGAACCCACTCTTAGAGCAGAGTTTATAGCCAAAGCACGACCATTTTTAAATGCTGGCATGGACATATCCGACGGACTCTACTGTGACACAAACAAACTACTAGATATTAATAAATATGGATTTAACATATTGAATCCTATTGACGACACTATAGGGCTTAGCGGAGAAGAGTATGAAATGTTGGTTTCTTTTTCTGAAGAGCATTTAGAGGCTATACAAGCTGTGGCTAAAGAGACGCAAACACCTTTAATGGTGTTTGCAAAAGTGGTGAAAAATGATGAGAGGTTTAGATGTAAAAGTCATCACTTTTAATTCCAAATCGCTTTCATTTTTCTTATCATTGCATCTTCGACCTCTTTGATGAGATTCTTGGCTTCATCACCAAAAACAAACCTGCCTTTGTAAGCATGTTCAACTCTGTT
>JALSSQ010000229.1 GCA_026984165.1 Sulfurovum sp. | reverse complement strand
GGTGGCTACTTTTCTCGACAGGCTGTTACGGAACTAAATTCTCAAAATTTGTCCATTGAGTCCAACTTATTTTCATTTTTTTTCACAGCTGCTTGGTTTTTAGATTATTTGAGAATAATCACAAAAATTAAATGAATCTGCCATAAATTTTATTTTTGTATCAAAGCTTTAAGCAGTTGAAATTATTAAAAAATTATCTAATTTCTCCTTGCTTTTTATAAGGTAAAATGTTATAAGTCTTCAATTATCAAAGGAGGACTTTATGCCCAAATTTAAAAGCGGTGAATCAAGAAATCAAATGCTGTTATTTCCTGAAACTATCAGTGACTATATTCCAGAAGACCATTTAGCAAGACTTGTATTGTCAATTGTTTCAACCCTGAATATTGATACAATTATTTCTAAGTTCAGCAATATAGGTCAAAAAGCATATTCGCCCAGGATATTACTTGCAATACTTTTTTATGGATATTCCATTGGAATAAGAAGTTCTCGCAAATTATCAAAAGCTTGTGAAGAGAGAGTGGATTTCATGTATTTAACTGGCAAACTTCATCCAAGTTATAAAATAATCAGTGAATTTAGAAGAAAAAATTTGTCAGAAATATCCAACTTGTTTCAAGAGATCATTTTGATTGGGATAAAGTTTGGTTTAGTAAAAATTGGAAATATAAAGGTTTCAATAGATGGCACAAAAATCAGAGCAAATGCATCCGGCAAGCTTAGCAAAGATGAGCAAGGGTTAAAAAAACTGTTGTCCGATGTAAAAGACAAAGTTACGACTATATTGAAAGAGGTTGAAGATATTGATCAAAAAGAAGATTCGGAGTTTGGTGATGCCCGTGGCGACGAGCTTCCAAAAAAACTAAGACAGTTAAAAGGCAGACAAGAAAAGATAGAAGATGCCTTACAAGAGCTAAAAAATGAAAAAGCTCAATTGAAAAATGAACTCATAGAAAAAAAGACTACTGCCGATAAAAAAGGCACCCTAACCAAAACCGAAGTTAAAAAAATAGAAGCCAAAAAAATTAATATAACAGACCATGATGCCAAATTTATGAAGCAACATGAAGGATGCATCAAAACCAATTATAATGCTCAGGCCAGTGTTGATGAAGAAAATCAATTTATTGTTGCCTGTGATGTAACAACCGAGTGTAATGACAAAAAGCAGTTAATTCCTATGGTTCAACAAACTGAAGAAAATTTGGGATCAAAAATTGATATCTGCAAAGCTGACAGTGGTTACCACAGCGGAGATAACCTTGCTATAATGTCAGAAAATCAAATAGAATCTTTTATTGATGATCCCTATAAACAAAGAGTTGATAATGATAATTTTAAATATGACAAAGTAAACTTCCAATATGATCCAGATACGGATTCCTATATTTGTCCTGAAGGGAAAATACTATGCCTGGTTAAAAGTACGGAAACAAACAATATTTATAAATGCAAAGATTGCACAGAATGCCCTGTAAAGTTAGAGTGTGCAAAAAAAGCCAAGTTTAAACAGTTGAGCAGAGGAAAGCATGAACATCTAATTGAAAAAAACAGGAATGCTCTGATAGGTGATGAAGGTCGTGATGAATACAAAAAGAGAATGCATACTGTTGAACCAGTTTTTGGAAATATCAAATTCAATCTTGGATCATGGCAATTTTTACTACGGGGGATCTTAAAAGTAAAAGGGGAATTTAATCTGATGTGTATTGCCCATAATATAAAAAAGATAGCAAGATATTGTAAAAAAATTACGGTAAGCTTAGGTGTTTGCCTGAAATAAGGAGCAGGCAGATGTAAAATTGATTAAAAAGAGATGTCACCCCTTATAATATCCTGTTTTCGGTAAGCAAACCAGTTGTACCAGTTGAGTTTTCAAGTTAATACCATTCCAAATTGTCCTAAGAAATTGAGATTGAGAAACTTGTTGGTGCTTTGCCAAGTCGCGCCATGAAAAATTTTTATCAACTATATGTTTCCGTAACAGCCTGTCGAGCTAAAATAGAGACAG
>JALSSQ010000228.1 GCA_026984165.1 Sulfurovum sp. | reverse complement strand
TGAAGCAAGTTTTTTTATTATTTTTTCAATAGTTTGGTAATTTATTTTCATACTACAAGTATAACCAAACACCTATTAATCACGCGAATGCGTGCCCTGTCTCTACGAACGACTTTGTAAGCGGAGCGATTGTCCTCGTTCCTGCGGGATTATATTGGGAGTAGAGACGACTTTTGCTTCACTCCAAGGGCATTTCCGATGGGTACTTTTTTAGAAAAGTACGAGGAATAACAACGCCACAGTTTGAATCAAAGGAAATTAGAAAAAGCATATAGAATGTAAGCTATGACGAGGCACAGTATCTTATAATCATCTTTTCGATATAATCTCACGATAATATAAGACTTAAGGTATTATCGATAATGGATTATAAAGACACCCTTCTCCTTCCTAAAACTGACTTCCCGATGCGTGGAAATCTTCCGACAAATGAACCCAAAAAGTATCAAGCATGGTATGATGCAGATATTTATGAGCAGATGAAAGCCAAACGTGATGGTGCTGAAATGTTCACACTGCACGATGGCCCTCCCTATGCCAATGGTGATATTCATATAGGACATGCACTCAATAAGATACTTAAAGATATTATTTTAAAATACAACTATTTTCAGGGTAAGTCTGTGCGTATGACACCAGGTTGGGACTGTCATGGTCTGCCTATTGAGCAAAAAGTGGAAGAGAAACTGGGTAAGAGTAAAAAAGAAGCGATGCCCACACAGCAGTTTCGTGAGCTTTGTCGTGCACATGCAGCGAAGTTTGTAGATATCCAAAGAGAGGGATTTAAGCAGCTTGGATGTATAGCAGACTGGAAAAACCCCTATGTGACAATGGACTTTAAGTTTGAAGCCAACATTTACCGTACACTCTGTGAAGTGGCACAAAAAGGGCTGCTTGTAGAGCGTCATAAGCCAATATTTTGGTCATGGGCAGCACGAACAGCTTTGGCAGATGCAGAGGTAGAGTATGAAGAGAAAGAGGACTACTCTATCTATGTACACTTTGAACTCAGTGATGCAGCCAAAGAGAAGATAGGCGTAGAGGGCAAAGCGGGGCTAGTCATCTGGACAACGACACCTTGGACACTGCCAGCAAATACAGGTATCTCACTCAATCCTGAAGAGATGTATCTGCTTACTGATGATGGGCACATTGTGGCTGAAGTACGTTATGATGCGATGATAGAAGAGGGTGTCGTAAGCGGTCATGCTTCACGTAAGATAGCCGCAACTGAGCTTGAGAATCTACTTGCTATCAATCCACTCAATGGTCGTACATCAAAAATCGTCTTGGGTGAGCATGTCATGATGGATGGTGGTACAGGTGCGGTACATACAGCTCCTGGTCATGGTGAAGATGACTACAAAGTAGGACTCAAATATAATCTGGAAGTGCTTATGCCTGTCGATGAGAGAGGATGTTATGATGCGTCTGTGAAGGGGCTAAACTTACTTCCAAATGCAGATGCGTTTGTCGGGATGCATATCTTTAAAGCAAACGAGCCGATACTGGAGCTACTTGGGGATAACCTACTTAAACAGAGTAAATTTGTTCACTCATACCCACACTGTTGGAGAACGAAAAAGCCACTCATTTACAGGGCAACGAACCAATGGTTTATCTCTATAGATGATAAGCCTGAGGGCTCAAACCAAACATTAAGAGAGTCTGCACTCACTGCAATAGAAGATGTAAACTTTTACCCTGCAAGTGCCAGAAACAGACTCCAGCCAATGATCGAGGGCAGACCTGACTGGTGTATCTCTCGTCAACGTTCTTGGGGTGTGCCTATAGCGTTCTTTAGAATCAAAAGTACCAAAGAAGTTATCTTTGATGCAGATGTGTTAGAACATATCGCAGCACTCTTTGATGTGCATGGAGCAGATGCATGGTATGCTATGAGCAATGCAGAGTTGTTACCAGAAGGAAGCCGGTACAATCCTGATGATTTGGAAAAAATCTCTGATATTTTAGATGTATGGTTTGACTCTGGTTCTACATGGAATTCAGTATT
>JALSSQ010000227.1 GCA_026984165.1 Sulfurovum sp. | reverse complement strand
GCAAAAAGCAGAGTGGAGCGATAGCGGAACGCCGCTTTTTGCGGTCAAGTGGAATGATTTGTTATGTGATTTTATCATTACTTTCATTAACCTTTTTGCTTATAAATGCTAATACCTCACTAGAAACGTTTACCAATGGAAAGATAGAGTAAGAATTATTTTTATAGATTAACAGCCAAATATCATTTGACTTCACTATGCCTTTTAACAAGTTCCATTTAAACTCACTTTTACCTACATCAGATTCTGCAACTATACTTTCCTCGGTAAACCTCCAGTTTACAACGGGTGATTCCATTTCTTCATATATTGCCATAGAGCGATTCTTAAAGATAAAAAATGACCAAGCGAATATTGCAGATGAAATTAATGAGATTGTTAAAAATGAACCTGACAGCCAGTCTTTTGAATTAAAATAAAAGATGAGTATTAATGCTAATGCAACACCCAGTATAGAAATAAAGAATGTGCGAGCAAAAATTTTCTTCCAATGAAGCACTGCGGCTTTATTTATTAAATCTTTTGTGTAAGTTGTCTTTGCGTACAATTCCATAATTATTTAATCACATAACTATTTATTAGAGGAACAAAATGTCCCGCTATTCTTGTATTTTTCATATTAGTAGTATATCAAAAATGTCTGACTATTTCTAAAAATATGTCAATTTGCCATATTTTTGATACTTTTTCTGAAAAAACTATAGAATTATAAAAGTTTTTTATGTCTTTTTACTAGGATATGAGCCAATATTTGGACAAAAACTAGCAGTAGAGTCATAATCAGCCTATGATTGCATCACAATTAAAACAATAATGACCACAATAGCCAAGCCTATAAAGACTTTACTCTTTGTGGACATATTGCTATTGTAATGTGCGTATTGGTTACTGTGGCAGCCTACACAGGTATCACCAAGGTATGACTCTCCACACTTTACACAGGTTTTAAATTCTTTTTTTTCTTTCATGAACAGCAAGAGCCACCACTGCAACACTCTTTTTTCTGAAAGTAGGGCTTTACCATGTAGTAAAGTACCAAGCCCCACAATACCACAGAAGAGAATGTAGCGATGATGCCTCCTTTTTCCTCCATGTGGATAAGCGAAGCAGGGTTAAGGGCTGAGACATCGAAGATGTAGTCTAAACCTAGCCCAAAGAGGATGCTTCCTACGATGATAGTGGCTAAGTAGATAGACAAAGATTTAGTGCCTAGCATCTTTTTGACCACACCGATAGTCACTGTATTGGTTGCAGGTCCAGCAGAAAGGAAGACAAAGGCAGCACCCGCACTCACACCAGAGAGCATCAAGCCAGCTGCAATGGGTAGTGAGGCAGTGGCACAGACATACATAGGCACAGCGATGATGATGACGAGTAAGTAACTCAGCCATGTATTGTCAGAGAGCAGTTCTGCTAAGTTCTCAGGAATGGCTACCGTGATGAGTGCACCCAAAATCAGACCCCAAAAGAGTGGCTTGGCGATGTCACCAAGCAGGGTACCAAAGGCATAGGTGAGGGCAGCTTTGAGGGAAAAACCTTTTTTCTCACTGTTTGATGCACTACAGCAACTTCCTTCACCTGTACCACAAGACTCCGACGAGAATGAAGAGTGAGGAGTGAAGAGTGAAGAATTATTTATTTGTGTAGGTGTTTTAGATGCGAATGACATTCCCATAGAAACCTGCTCCTTACTCCCTGCTACCTCCTCCTTATCAAATATATTCGTCAATATCCCTGCTGCCATCGCGATAATCATCGAAGTAAATGCTCGATAGAGTGTAAATATCCAGCCGAAGATACCATAAGTTGCCAGTATAGAATCTACACCAGTAATAGGGGTAGAGATAAGAAAAGAGAGTGTTGCACCTTTGGAAGCACCAGACTTTTTGATAGACGTAGCCAGAGGAATTACCCCACAAGAACATACAGGAAGAGGGATGCCAAAGAGTGTGGACTTCACGACAGAAGAGACATTGTCTTTACCTAAATGTTTGGTGACGATGCTCTCAGGTAC
>JALSSQ010000226.1 GCA_026984165.1 Sulfurovum sp. | reverse complement strand
GCCATTTTTTTTCTTTATGGGACTGATGTTTATACATTAAACTTATTTTCTGGTACTTGTCATCCCTGCACTTAACCAATCTTGCATACCACCACGATACCAATTTATCTTCTCAGCAGGGTACCCTATCTCTATGAGAGCTTCTATCATCGCTACAGACTGTGAACACCATGGACCGTTGCAAAAAATAGTCACGATTTTGGCTTTACTAAAATCTAAACTCTCATCTTCATTGATCTTTACCCCCAAAATATGCAAATCATGTTCAAACTCAAATTCAAAAGCTTTACGCTCTTTAAAATGATGAAAAGGGAGGTTAATCGCTCCAGGTATCGTACGATAGTCATACCAAGGCTGTTTTCGCGCATCTACAAGTATGAGAGAATCATCTTTTTGCATATGTTTCATAAATGCCAAAACCTCCAACTCTCCATAGGTTGTCACATCTTCATGTATCTGCATAGGTAGAAGTTTCCCTGTGGTATGTACATAAGTTGACTTACAAGGGGCAGGGACTTTGTCATTGGCATAGTTACCTGTCCAGACCATAAAATTGTTGATAGGGAGTTTTCTACATTCCGCAGGGATGTCACGTTTGACGGTAATACTATGTATTTTTCCCTGTGCATCTACAGTTTTTATGGGAATACCTATATATTCAAAACCAAGTTTGTCTGCAAAACCTATAGAAATAGCTAAAAGAGGAATAAAAAATAGTTGTAGTTTCATCATGCATCCTTTTATCTTTATGGTAGCATAAAGCATAAAAGAATGAAAGAGGAGAGATGCATCACCTTAATAGAGATGATACATATGTTATCTAGTCACACAGATCCAGCTGTGTGACTTTTTGAGTATTGATTTTATTGAGTAGTTTAAATGGAGCATTGAGTTAGTACGGCAATAACATTACTCTATATCTTACAATCTATCTCTCTCATCAGGTTCAACACTGGGTACTTGACTTAAAGCCTCTAAAAATGACTCTTTTGAAGCTCTCTTAGCTCTTTTTTCTATGATATCTAAGGTCTGTAATGCAGAAACTTTTTCACTTAGCGCATTGACTATAAATTGATTGAGTGATATTTTTTCATTTGCACAGACATCATTGACAGCGTTTTTTAAATAATCAGGCATTCTTAAACTCATCGTTTTCATGATACTTCTCCTATATCTTGTAAAAATTCTTTAGGTGTCATCACCTCAATACCAAACTCTGATGCAGGCTCAAAGTCTTTACTATTTAATGTAATGATAATAGAACTTGATTTCACCGCAAGTTCTAATAAAAAATCATCATCAACATCTTTTAATCTAGGTCTCCAAAGGTAAAAAATACTGTTTTTTTTACCAATTAAACAAATATAATCTAAAATAGAATCCACATACTTTATATCTAGTTTAGATTTGAGTTTTAATATCTCTTCATATTCATACAACAGTGTTGTAGAGATATTCACTACAAATTTTTCACTATCAATTATCGATAATAATTTATAACTGGCTCCTCTGTCTGAAAACAGAGCAGAAAGTAGTACATTGGTGTCTATTACGATATTTGTCATATTGGTATTATATACGGTATCATGTTAAAATATCTTTAACCCAAAATATACATTAGAAAACATCCATCTTCTGTAAAACATTACACATTAGCCGCCACCTTATAGGTAGGGTCATCTTCTTCATAGGTACAGAAAGGGCCTGCTGTTTTGAGTAGTCGTTTGCAATCTTTAGAGAGATGGCGGAGGGTGAGTTTTTTGCCTGCTTTTTTGTACTTTTCAGTCAGTCCGTCTATCGCTTCTGCGCCTGAAGAGTCCATGACTCTGGCATTTTTGAAATCTATAACGACTTCGCTGGGATCCTCTGCTACATTAAACTGCTCGCTAAAAGAGGTTACAGAAGCAAAAAAGAGAGGCCCATCAAGCTCATAGACTTTTTTTCCCTCTTCTTCTTTGGTACGTGCGATGATTTTGGCATGCTCCCAAGCAAAGACAAGTGCAGAGATGATGATACCTGCG
>JALSSQ010000225.1 GCA_026984165.1 Sulfurovum sp. | reverse complement strand
CTCATTATTGGTCTAGGAGCAGGTAAATTTATGCCAAAACCTGGTGGCTGGATGACCCGTGTGTCGCAAATCTTTGGTGTTACGATGTTGGCAGTAGCCATCGCGATGCTGGGACGTTTCTTGCCAGAGGGGATGACACTCTTTTTATGGGCACTTCTCTTTATGGGTGTAGCACTGTTTATGGGTGTCTTTGACAATAAAGAGTTTGAAGGGGCAAAAAAACTCTTTAGACTTCTTGGCTTGGTATTTTTGCTCTATGGTGCATCACTGTTTATAGGGGCTATTTCAGGTGCACACTCTATGTTTAGACCGTTCTCTTCGTTTACCACACCAAGTACAGTAGCAGTCTCTAGTCATACAGAAGATAAAAGTAAACATCTGGGGTACTCTATAGAGCGTCTTATGAAAGAAGTAAAGGCCTCATATAAACCTGTGGTTGTAGATTTTGGAAAAGACTCTTGTACAGCATGTACGGAACTTGCAGAGATTACTTTCCCAGATCCTTTGGTGCAAGAGCAGCTGAAAAACTTTACGTTTATCAAAATCGATGTTACCAAAAATACGCCAGAAGACCAAGCCTTACTTAAAAAGTTTCAGCTTTTCGGTACACCGAATATTATCTTTTTTGATACCCAAAATAACTATTTGGCAGATAAAACACTCTCCGGCTTTGTGAAGCCTGAAGCGTTTGTCGAACATTTAAAAACCATCAAAAAGTAATATATTTACCATTTTTTTTGTATGATACATAGATAAAGGATACATTATGCAAAAAAAATTTCTCTCTATACTCTTCCTCTCTACATGGGGCTATGCCAATACGATTGTGCCCTCAACGGGGTCAGATTTGAAAATCACTATTTATAACGATAATAGAGCATTTGTGAATGATACTCGACAGATTGAAGTGGCAAAAGGCAAACAAAAACTCGTCTATGAAGGGGTGCCTTCTTCGGTCATTACCCAAAGTGTCGTACCTACGTTTACAGGCATTCAAACACGGCTGTATTCTCAAAATTATATCTATGATCTTATCTCTTTGTCTTCTATGCTGAAAAACAGTATCAATAAAGAGATAGATTTCTATACCAATGGTGAGAACCCTCGACTCTCTCATGGGGTACTCCTCTGTGCTAGTCCTGTGATGGTGCAAGAACAATCTACAGGCAGTATCTATACCCTTAACGCTGCCACACAAGTCATATTTTCCAAAATTCCTGAGACGATGATTACCAAGCCAAGCTTAGTGTGGAATATGGAAACCGCCAAGGCAGGTACGTTAAACATAGACCTCAAGTATTTGGCATCTGGTATCTCATGGAAGAGTGATTATGTGCTGAACCTGCAAAAAGATGTGCTAGACCTTACGGGATGGATTACGGTTAAGAACAATTCAGGAGTAGCTTACCAAAACGCAGATATTACTTGTCTTGCTGGTGATATACACAAAGTAAATACATTGGGTCAAGACAAAAGAATGTATAAGACAAAAGAGCTTGTGATGGCAGATATGCCAGTAGTGAAAGAAGAGTCATTTTCTGGTTACCATATCTATAAAATTCCTTTTAGAGAAACCATTGCAAATAAACAACAAAAACAGATAAACTTCATCGACAAAAAAGAGATTGCCTATACACAGTATGGCATAGCAAACAATAGTTATTTTGAAAATTACGGAGAACAAAAGCTCACCTTTGCCAATACAATACAATTTGAAAATACCAAAGCAAATCATCTAGGTATCGCATTGCCTGCAGGCGTAGTACGTATGTACCAAAAAGACAGTAACAAAGAGACCCATTTTATCGGAGAAGAACGTGTACACAATATCCCTGAAGATGAAAATGTCACGCTTACTATAGGGACACTGTTTGATGCAGTGGGAGAAAAAAGTATTACAAAGTTTGTAGCAAAAAAGGGCTATCGTAATGTTGAAACTACCTATAATATACGCAATCAAGGCATAGAGCCTTTGGTTTTAAAAATAAAAGAGGCTATTCCTACGTATGGTAAACATATTTCT
>JALSSQ010000224.1 GCA_026984165.1 Sulfurovum sp. | reverse complement strand
TGTTGTTATAGCTTTGGTAATCGTAGCATCATCACGGGTGGCTGCAAATTTGGGGATGGCGATAGCTGAAAGTATGCCTACAATAACAATCACAAATGTAAGCTCAGTAAAGTAAATGCTTTTTGATTTTTTGTTTGCATCTTTATTCCTTATTTATATGGTTTATATATCTATGATAGATTATAGCGAAAAAAAGTTTTTTTTGGAAATGTATGACAAAGAAAGAAATAACGAGAAATCGAGGAAAACGCTCCCACGTAAAATGTGGGAACGAGTAAAAATATCAAGAGATATGTTTGATCTTAAAAGGCTACGCTTTGACCGGCAAAGACTACTTTATCTATCTGTCCTTTTTTATGCAAACCTTTTTTGTCTGCCAATTGCAAGGCAAGGACACATACTGACTTAGTGTTATCTGGTCCATCTTTAATTTCTATATATTTTTGTGGAACAATATTACCATTTAGCGTCACGTTTTGAGACTTTTCTGTTACCGTAAAGCATCTATCACCGGCAATATTTCCAATATTGAAAGCTGTATTCGCCGTTCCGGTTGTTCTTGTTGCTGCTGTAGCCTTGTCTAATACATCAGATACAACATCCCACGGTGCCGTACCCCATGCACCGCTTGGGTTTGCTGTGGCATCATCTCCATTTGCCTGATAGTAATTCTTGACATCTTCCGTAAAAGTCCTTAGGTTTGCAACAAGCTGTGCAACTTTTGCATCATCTCTCGTAGCTGCCAGTTTTGGAATGGCTACCGCTGCTAATATTCCGATAATTACAATTACAAAGATCAATTCGATCATTGTGAATCCGCGTCTCATGTTATTCATGATTAACTCCTGTTAAAATGTTTTAGTATCGGCTCAATAACCGACCTATGAAAGTATAGCATAAAAAATGTCAAAAATGTCAAAGGATAAAAATTATCTTTTACAAGCCGTCAAGTGTTTCGATAAGCAGTTCTATTTCATTTTCATAAGAAGTCGCCTGTTTGGCTAGACGGAGATAGGCTTTGAGCAGTTTGTCTGGTTTATTATCTGTATTGAGGTTTACACCTGCTTCTTGCAAATCTTTGTTTACAAAATCCGCAAAATCATCTTCTAGCTTAATATTATAACGGTTACCAGAGATAGTAAGTCCAACATTTTTCATACCACACCTTTCAATTTTTCATTTCTCATTTCTCATTTCATTTCTCATTTTTACGATAGTAAAGACTCTACTTGCGCGATAATTTTTTCTATCTCTATATCTTTTTCTTCCAGTTCACGTCTAAGTGTAGCTACTGTATTTTCCAACTCCGTACATTGTGTCCTTTTTGCTTCGACTTCTATCATCAAAGATTCATTGACTTTTTGTGCCTCCGCCACACCAGCAAGCTGATTCTTAAGGTCGGTATTTTGCGTTTTTAGTTCTTCGTGGTCACGTCTCCACTGTTCTATTTTTTCTTGCAACTTCTGTAATGCACTCATATTCTTCTCCATTTATATAATTTTATTAAAATGCTTATTTTAATCTTTTCGTTATAATAGCAGAAGAAGTAAAAATTAAAAATTAAAAATTAAAAATTAAATACACATTTTAGGATTTTAGGATGCAAAAAAATAATGTCTTACATACAAAAAGTTATGCTTTTGCTATAAGGGCTGTCAATTTATCACAATATTTAACCAAAGAGAAAAAAGAATACATACTAAGTAAACAAATCTTACGTTCAGGTACTTCCACTGGTGCTTTAGTGAGTGAGTCCGAATTTGCGCAATCTCATGCAGATTTCATCAATAAACTTATGATAGGACTTAAAGAAGCAAATGAAACAAAGTATTGGATAAATTTACTACATGATACACACTTTATTTCCCAGAGTATGTTTCAAAGTCTTATAGACGATATTAAAGAAATTATTCGTATTCTAGTAAGTATCATCAAAAAACTCAAAAGTACACAAAAATAATGATAACACTCCCTTTTAATTTTTACTTTTTAATTTTTAATTTACAGGATAACCAGTGCCCAA
>JALSSQ010000223.1 GCA_026984165.1 Sulfurovum sp. | reverse complement strand
TCTGATATTGATGAGGATTGGGCACGATTACAACGCCGCGAAGAAGCAAGAGTATAATCTTTCTTCTGCTTTTGCAGCATATTCGACTGAATGGAAGTTGTTCCGTTCAGTCACTTACTATGAGTAAGCTCTTTCTCTACACAACTCCCATTCAGCCAAATCTACTACAAATTCAAAAGAAATCTTTATACGCTTATATAGCACCAAATCTGAGCTTTTCTAAAATTTATTCAAATCTAGCAAATTAACGCGAAATATTGATACGCTATATATGCACAAAATCCAAACATTTCTGAAAATTTCCATACTTTTTTAATTTTTAATTTTTAATTTTTAATTTTCCGTGTATAATCATCTAAATTATGCAAAGGAATTTTTATGCCATTATTAGACAGTTTTACAGTAGATCACACGAAGATGATTGCCCCTGCAGTACGGGTAGCTAAAAAGATGAGTACACCAAGTGGAGATAAAATTACAGTTTTTGATTTGCGTTTTTGTGTACCCAACGAAGAGAAATTGCCTGCAAAAGGTATTCATACTTTGGAGCATCTTTTTGCAGGTTTTATGAGAGATCATCTTAACTCTAAAGATGTTGAGATTATTGATATTTCTCCTATGGGGTGTCGTACAGGATTTTATATGTCACTGCTTGGAAATCCCAAAGAGAAAAAAGTGGCAAAGGCTTGGAAAAAGTCGATGAAAGATGTACTCAAAGTGAAATCTGAAAAAGATATTCCAGAGCTTAATCTCTATCAGTGCGGCACTTACAAGATGCACTCTTTGGGTGAAGCACAACTGATTGCAGATACGGTGATCAACAGAGGTATAGGAACAATGAGCAACAAGAAGTTAAAATTAAGTAAAAAGCAACTCAAAGAGGCGAAACAATCATGTATATCTTAGTGCCTGTGCAGAGTGCAGATGGCTATGATGCCAAAATAGCGAAATTGACCGAAGTGAAAAAGTGGGCAGTGATTGCGTTTGACAACGGCAAGGCACAATCTGTCGATTTTTGTGATGATTGGAGAGACTCTGGTGTGGATTGGTTGGATTTTGTTATTTTGGAGAATCGATTTGAGAGCTATATGGACTTTATGAATGAGGGGATGATGTGTTTATGTCGCCGCAATGAAGAGACACTTGAGGAGCTGATGTCTGCCTTCTCCTTTAAAGAGCTTGATGAGATAGGAATATAAGTTTGTGTACGACAAAGCCCTAAGAGCCCAAAAGGAACGTGTACTTTGTACAGATGGCAGTTACACGTTTTACTCCAAGGAGTTTAAGGAGGCGTATCACTCTACTAAAGATGGTGCATTCAAAGAGAGTCTTGAAAAACATATCAAGCCAGCTTTTTCTCTCAAGTCTTATAAAGAGAGTGTCACGATTTTGGATATCTGCTTTGGTTTAGGCTATAACACCTTTACTACACTCTACTATATTAAGCAACATAACATACAAACCAAAGTTCACATCCTCTCTCCAGAATTTGATGAAGCGCTTGTACGTTCACTGGATACTTTTGATTTTCCTTTAGAATTTGACATTATAAAGCCCATTATCAAAGCTATTTCAAAAGATTTGTACTATGAAGATGCACAGTGTAAAATAGAAATTCTTTTGGGAGATGCAAGAGAAACTATTAGGGGTCTGACCTCTGATGATTTGTTGCGAAGCAATGAATCGTCTGTGGGTCTGACCCCTAAAGAAAAAAAGATAGATATCATCTACCAAGATGCTTTTAGTCCTGCACGCAACCCACTGCTGTGGACATATGAGTGGTTTAGAGATATCAAAGCGCTTTGCACAGAGGATGCACTGCTGACGACCTACTCTACCGCTGCGGCTGTACGTCTGGGTTTGCATGAGAATGGATTTTTGCTTTATGGCTATCAGGGAGAAGGGGTAAGGGCTTCTATGCTTGCATCACTTCGCGCCCTCAAGGCTTTAGAGCCTATCGATATGGCGCTTAAAAAGATGCGCAACCCTACAGCAAAAAGTCTGCACGACAAGGCGTATCAATAG
>JALSSQ010000222.1 GCA_026984165.1 Sulfurovum sp. | reverse complement strand
GTGTTGCTTGGGGTGATATGTGTTTTACTTACTCTTCTGTTTAGTGCATCATAGCTAGGTTATAAAGTGAAAGAACACAGATACTATTTCATCATCAAAGCACTTATCTCTAAATACTTTAAAAAAGAAATGCTTTATTTCGCGAAGAAATCATCAGGGATGATATCGTCTCCTTTATCATTGTTCTCTTCTTTTATTTCATTTTCTTTTATGCCAGTAGTACCATCATACACACCATCCTCCCCACAATGCTCAACAAGCCAAGACAAATCTACCTTACGCTTAGGAGGCTCTTTGCCTTCTATGAGGGCTTGGAGTTCTGCTTTGTTTTGGTTGGAGTTAAAATCATTACCACTTTTAAATTGTTCGTAGCGTATATCTAATAGTTTCATAAGAGTATCAAACTCTTCTTGACTCTTGATAGCACGTGGTAGTCTATTGTTCTCATCTTGGTAGAGTCTATTAAAGTCTGTATGGAGGTTATACCACCAGTGGGTGACTGTAAGATACGATACTGCAAAAGGTTTACCCTCTACATTGAACATATCTGAGGTGAGTTCTTCACCTATCATACTTGTGATGAGTTGTCCTATATTTTTAGCATTTACTTCACCTGTTAGAGTGATATATTTTTTTATGACTTTTTCTAAAGATTCTGTGAGTAGGTTATTCTTATATGCCCAATAGACAAAGGCATCACTTTTATTGTCTGCGTAGAGGTATTTTTTGTTGGGGTGCTTTTGTTTGTTGGCTAGTATGTGAGGTTCAGGGTTGGTCTCTATATCTTTATTTTCATAAATGATATATTTGTCTGTTTCGTTCTTTCCTAGTTTTAGGTAGGGTGGGTTATTTGGGTTTAGGAGGGTTTTTAGTTCTTGGTATTCTTCTTCGGTAAGTTTAATATCATTTGAATCATCAAGAATCATTTCTTCTTCCATTTTATTTTCTTCTTCCGTTTGATTACTAGGGGATATTAAATCTTTTAAATTTTTATCCTTTAATAGAGATTTAAATCCTTCCAATAATTTTTTTGGTGTGTCAAAAAGTTTATTTATTTTAAGCAATTCAAGAGCGGTATTCCCGTCATAATCTTCTATAGAAGTATCTGCGCCATAGTCAAGTAGTAATTTTATTAAGTTTTTTTTATTCTGTGAAGTGGCCTGAATAAGTGCAAAACAACTGGGGAAGTCTTCAATATGAATTAGAGCACCACAATCTAGAAGTAGTTTAGTTTCTTGCAAATCTTTATCGTTCGATTCTAAAATACTTTCACAGACTACTCTTTTCCCATCGGAATTTGCAGTATTTGGATTTGCACCATACATTAATAACATTTTTTCGATTCTAATAGCAAATTTACGTAAGTTCAATGAAGTACAATTTCCATAGCCAATTATATAGTTTAGAGCAGGTTCAATATATTCAGATTCAAATTCAATATCTAAACCATAACTTAATAGTAATTGAATTATTTCTTCAGCATTATCTATATCTTGATTGTTTTCAAATGTCCTTTCAAAAATTTCATAGGTTACAAACCAACTTTTTATATCATCTGTGATATTAACATTAACACCTTTGTTTAGTAAATTTTTCACGCTATCAACATTAAGGTGTTCTATTGCTAATATAAATTCTCTCTCTAGCTCTATTTTGTTTAACATCCCTTGCCCCTTTTTATATCTTTCAATACGTTTAATCGCTCTTTCTGTATTTCGATTTGCTCTTTATGGGTATCTTTGGCCTTTTTTTTCTTGCTTCCTGCACATTTATTTTGCCTTACAAGTACAGTCGCTATTCTTCTGTACTTTATACAAAAAGTAGTTGCAAGAATAGATATAGTAACCGATAGACATGTGATATTGTCAAACTCTTTACGAGCCACATAATTTTTCATGGTCTTTAAATTTGCATTATTTTTACCACCGTTCTTTTTTAATCCAACATTATTACAAGCTTTATTTTTAAGACCTTTTATAATCGCACATTTAACTTTTTGAATTTTCTTTTTAAGAACATTAAAACCTTTTTTGGCTTTTACTTTTTTTGCTT
>JALSSQ010000221.1 GCA_026984165.1 Sulfurovum sp. | reverse complement strand
CTCTTTGCCAAATTTGACACCTGTAGCGTGATTTGGGCAGTAGCCAAAAGGATTTTTCTCTAAGTAGTTTTGGTGGTAGGACTCAGCCGGATAAAACTTCTTTAGTGGTTTTATCTCTGTCGTAATCTTCCCATAACCCGCCTTTATCAGTAGCTTTTGATAGATCGCTTTGGTTGCTAGAGCAATTCTTTTTTGTTCATCATTTGTGTAGTAGAGTGCCGATCGGTAATTGTTGCCAATATCATTGCCTTGTCTGTTGCCCTGTGTGGGGTCATGAAGCTCCCAAAATTCCTTGATGAGTTTTTCGGTCGAAATTTTGTTATCATCATAGACTACTTCTACTGATTCGGTATGGTTTTGTGTTTGGGTGTTGCGTCTGTGTACCAATACCTTCTCATATGTAGGATTGGCATACTCTCCTCCAGCATAGCCTGATCTTGCAGAGATGACACCCTTAAGATGGTCAAAATGTTTCTCCACACCCCAAAAGCATCCTGCCGCAAAGACGATGGTTTGTCGTTTTGCCATGAGTGTTGTACTCACAATGAGACTTAGTCCTAAAAATAGTAGTAGTTTTTTCATCATAATATATCCTTCCGTAAAAGTATGCAAGCGTATCTAAAAGTCTGTGTAGTCACTATGTACTACACAGAGAAATTATTGTGCTTTGGGGAGTACCCAGTCGGGACGGACAAAGTGGCAGGTGTAGCCATTGGGGTTTTTTTGTAGATAGTCTTGATGGTAGCTTTCTGCTTCCCAAAAATCACTTGCAGGGCTGACTTTGGTGACAACTTTTGCTGGCCATAAGCCTGAAGCATCTACATCCTTGATAGTCTGTAAGGCTATCTCTTTTTGTTGCTCTGTGGTATAAAAGATTTCAGATCGGTATGATGTGCCCCTATCGTTTCCTTGTCTGTTTTCTGTAGTAGGATCATGTATCTGAAAAAAGAAAGCCAAAAGATCTCTATAGTTTGTCTGTTGCGGATCAAACAGTATCTCTACTGCTTCAGCATGTGAACCGTGATTACGGTAGGTTGCATTGGGTACGTCTCCACCTGTGTAGCCAACTCTTGTACTGATGACACCAGGGAGTGCGCGTATGAGCTCTTGCATACCCCAAAAACACCCGCCTGCCAAAATTGCTTTTTCTTGTTGCATTGTAACTCCTCATATTGATTTGCAAAGGCAATATATCAGATTATAATATTAACCTTTGGAACATTTGTTCCTGCTGTGCTCACGATGCTCTTTTTCTCTTTGTAGCCTGTTTAAAGATTGTCTCGTGATACCCAAATAGGAGGCGATATGGTCAACCAATACATTTTTCATAAAGACACCAGGGAAGTACTCTTCAAGTATCTCTAAACGTTCTTTGGCACTTTTTGTGAGCAGGTTGAAAGTGCGTTCTCTCATGACGGCATAAGAGTCTTCTGCCATTTTGGTAGCAAATTTTTGCCACTTGGGGCTACTCTCATAGAGTGCGTAGAGATCTTTTTTCTCTATCTTCATGAGCGTCGCATCTACAAGGACTTCAAAAGCAAGCTCTTCAGGTACCTCTTGTGTAAAACTTACATAGTCCACTACAGCAATGTCCATAAGCATACGGTGCGCAAGTGTCTCCATGTTCAGACAATGAAACGTCCATGTGAAGTCTTTGCCATCTTCTTCAAGTTTGTAGGAACGCACTATACCATCAGTAATAAAATAGAGACACGCTGAAACTTCATTCTCACCATAAATGTGTTCTCCTTTTTTATACTTGACCTCCTTGAAAAGTGAAGAGAGCTGCTTCCACTCCTGTTCATCTAGTTCTATAAAATGGTTGATGTATTCTTTTAATGTTTGCATTGATTTCTCCACACTATTTTGGTTATAGTACAAATAGATTACTTAAAAGGAAGCAGTATCATTGATGGAGTGCCTCAGTGATATATCAGCTATTTCGCATGATTTATACAATTTGAAGAAAAACTTCCAGTGTCAAGCGAAGCGTTACAAAGATGGATGATTTCTTATGCATAATTTGGGTTAAAGCCGTTCTATCTTCCCTCGATGAAG
>JALSSQ010000220.1 GCA_026984165.1 Sulfurovum sp. | reverse complement strand
AACAACGGTACGTGGTGTTAAAATCTCTTCAATTTTAATAGAATCAAGTTTCAATATGTTTTCTATCACATCTGATTCTTGCTCGTCTAACACCCCTTCATCTTCACTCATAAGTGTGGATTCTAAAAGCTCTTCACGTGTAAGACTCATGCCTTCATCATCTTTTTTAATGCGATTGGTCACAAAAAGTGTCAATAGTATCATAGGATACGTCATCCATATAAACACACGTATGACATAAGCTCCCACTGGAGCAAGCTGTTTCCAGTATGTAGCTCCTATGGTCTTAGGTATAATCTCAGCAAAAAACAAAATAGCAAAAGTTAATACCACAGATACCCAAAATACTGCACTGCTTCCAAAGACCTTCTCTGCCTGAGCACCCACAGCTGCGGCACCTAAAGTATTGGCAATGGTATTTAAGATGAGAATGGAAGCGATAGATGTATTGATATTGGTTTTATGCGATTTTAAAAGTTGTCCTACTTTTGGCTTCTCTTTTTCCAACACTGAGATATATGGCATATTGACCGAAAGAAGCATAGACTCTAAAACAGAGCAGATAAATGAGATAATCACCGCAGCAAAAAAGTATAAAAGTAACAAGTCCATATGACTAAAAAATCCTTATAATAATATGAGGGTAGCCAACCCCAAAAAACTAAAGAAACCGACCACATCGGTCACTGTTGTAAGTATCACCGTACTTCCAATGGCGGGATCGACATCGAGCTTTTTAAGTAAAAGCGGTACCATCGACCCAAAAAACCCTGCTGAAAGCAGATTAATCACCATAGAGAGCGCTATCACTATACCCAACATCCCTTTATCGAACCATATATAGGCTATTGTGCCCATGATTATAGCAAAAAAAAGTCCATTTGCAAGTGAGAGTATCACTTCCTTCTTTATGGTACGAAAGGCATCGTTTTTAGCAATGTCTCCCAAAGCAAGCTGACGTACAACAACCGTAAGACTTTGTGTCCCCGCATTACCACCCATAGATGCGACAATAGGCATCAAGATAGCCAAGGCTACGATACTTTGTATGGTATCTTCAAACAACCCTATGACCAAAGATGCAGCGATGGCTGTCAAAAGGTTGACTGCCAACCAAACAGCACGTGCTTTACCGGCTTTAAATATATCTTCATCCTCTTCTGCATCATCGCTGACACCGGCAAGATGGTACATTTGATCGGTGGCTTGCTCATTGATAATATCATAAATATCATCTGAAGTAATACGTCCAAGCAACACCCCCTCTTCATCTACCACAGGCATAGAATTAAGGTCATACTCTTGAAACTTTTGTACCACTTCTGAAATATCATCATGATCCATACATGTGACTGGTTTAAACTTTTCTGGAGACTTTTCTATATTTTCTTTAAGTGACTTCTGAAAATCAAAAACAAGCAGATTGTCAAGTCCGATACCATAGCGTAATTTTTTATCCTTGTCTGTGACAAACAGATAATTCACATTTTCAAGCTCATCTTGTCTTCTAAGCTCTGCAAAATCTTTAATGACATCATGTACATTTTGTTCAAGTCCGGCAGTATAGACCTCAATTTGCATATATGCACCGGCTTCATTCTCTTTGTACTTTTTTAGTTGAAGGATATCTGCTTGATCTTCTATATCCAGTTCTTCAAAGACCTCTTTTGCCATCTCTTCATCACGCTCTTCAAGCTCTTGAATAAAGTCTGTCTGATCATCTGACTCTAGCTCTGTAAGCGACTCTGCAATCTCTTGTGGAGTGAAGGATTCGACAACATCTTCAAAATATCTATCTGGCAGTTCAAGTGCAACATCGGCAATAAGCTCTTTAGGTATAGCCTGAACAGCCTTTGTAAAACTTTTGTCATCCAAATCTTTAAGAAGATTGGCTATATCTGACGGATGTAATTCATCGTGAGGATGTACAGCTAAATATTCAGTGAGTTTGTCCATAATAGTCCTCCTTGATGTAAATAATTTGTAAAATTATACTCGATTAAATGTTAAAGGTGTTGAAAGAAAAAAGAAGAGCTTGGAGAGAGATTCTCTCCAAAGGTTTATTTTGTTTCTATATCACACTGTTTTGTGATAATACAAAGCGGACAAAAGTTTACAAGTCCCACAATAAGCGGTATGATACCAAGATAAAACCACTTATTGCCACTATAGATACCATATCCTATAAGTGCCAAACCCAGCACAATTCTAAATGATCTACAAAATTTTCTAATTTTATTTACATCCATACTATTTTCCTTAATTTATTGTATTTGCGGTCCTGCAGAGGCAAAATCAAACTCTCCACCATTATCATCATAACGGTGGAAATTTTCTTGGAACATACCTGCAAGTTTAGCAAGCATTGCATCATATTCGTCTTTGTTTTCCCATGTCTCTCTTGGGTTAAGCACTTTATTGTCTTTGACCCCTTCAAGTGTTTTAGGAATTTGAAGATTAAAGAGCGGAAGTGTGTCAAACTCTGCATCATTAATAGAACCATTAAGGATACCATCAATACATGCTCTTGTATCTTTAATACTCATACGTTTACCAACACCATAAGGGCCACCTGTCCATCCTGTGTTTACAAGATAGACATTGACCCCATGTTTATCTATCTTTTCACCAAGAATTTTGGCATAGACTGTAGGGTGCAATGTCATAAATGCTTCACCAAAACAAGCAGAGAATGTTGCTACTGGTTCAGTAATCCCACGTTCTGTACCTGCAACCTTGGCAGTATAACCAGAGAGGAAATAGTACATTGCTTGTTCTTTGGTAAGCTTAGATACTGGAGGCAATACACCAAAAGCATCCGCAGAGAGGAAGATAATATTATTTGGGTGACCCGCTTGTAAATCTTTTTTATGATTTTCAATATGTTCTATGGGGTAAGAGACACGTGTATTTTCTGTTTTAGAGTCATCAGTATAATCTACTTTTCCCGTAGCGTCTGCTACCACGTTTTCCAAAAGAGCATCTTTTACAATCGCCCCAAAAATCTCAGGTTCAGATTTGGCATCAAGGTTAATCACCTTGGCATAACATCCACCTTCAAAGTTGAAGACACCATCATCATCCCAACCATGTTCATCATCACCGATAAGTGCACGCTTAGGATCAGTAGAAAGTGTGGTTTTTCCTGTACCAGAAAGCCCAAAGAAGAGACAGACATCATCATCTTCTCCAACATTGGCAGAACAGTGCATAGAGAGTTTACCTTCTAGTGGTAACCAGTAGTTCATCATAGAGAAGATACCCTTTTTCATCTCTCCACCATACCATGTACCACCAATAATAGAGATATTCTCTTCAATATTAAACACTACATATACATCAGAATTGAGCCCATGCTCTTTATATTTTTCATCAACTGCTTTACAGGCATTATAGACTGTAAAATCAGGCTCAAATGTCTCCAAATCCTCTTCACTCGGACGGATAAACATATTTTTTACAAAATGTGCCTGCCATGCCACTTCTGTGACAAAACGAATGGAGCGTCTTGATGACGCAGATGAACCTGTATAGACATCTGTGATATAAATATTTTTCCCAGAAAGTTGTGTAAGTGTAAGATCCAATAATTCATCATAAATTTTTTTATCTATCTTCTTATTGACATCTCCCCATCCAATGTATTGATTTGAAGGTGCTTGATCTACAAAATATTTATCTTTTGGGCTACGGCCGGTAAAAATACCCGTATCACACATGGCTGCACCTGATGTTGAGATTTTACACTCTCCACTGTTTACTTCATGCGCTTGCAACTCATCATAACTTAGGTTATAATAAACGTCTCCAATATTTTTTAATCCCAGTTTGTCAAGTCCGTTGGGCATTTTGGTACTCATAATATCCTCTTTGTAGATAATTAATTTTATTTCTAAATAGACTAGAAATTTGAATGTTATGCTAAAGCATAAATCAAAAAACAACTGTTTTCTAATTTATACCCTAAAGAACATAAAAAAAGGGAAGTGAAAACACACTTCCCTTTAAAATATTACTTAAAGATAGAAAGTAACACACCTGCTGCAACAGCAGAACCGATAACACCAGCCACGTTTGGCCCCATCGCATGCATAAGCAAAATGTTTCCTGGTTTCTCTTCAGACCCTACTTTAGAGGCAACCCTTGCTGCCATAGGTACCGCTGAGACACCTGCTGCACCAATGAGTGGATTGATAGGTTCTTTTGAAAACTTGTTCATCACTTTTGCCATAAGTACACCAGCTGCTGTCCCTGCAGCAAAAGCAAGAAGACCAATAATCATAATACCCAAAGATTCAGCCACAAGGAATTTATCGGCTTGGAGTGTCATTCCCACACCAAAACCTAAGAAGATAGTGACAATATTAATCAAAGAGTTTTGCATCTCATTTGAAAGTCTGTCAACAACACCTGATTCTTTAGCAAAGTTACCAAAAGCAAACGACCCCATAAGTGGTGCAGCATCAGGAAGTACCAAGGCAATCATCATAATTACAACAAGAGGAAAAATAAGTTTTTCAATTTTATTTACTTTTCTACTTGTTTTCATCACAATCTGACGCTCTTGCTTTGTGGTAAGCGCTCGCATAATTGGTGGTTGTATGACAGGTACCAACGCCATATAGGAGTATGCCGCAACAGCAATAGCACCCAACATTTCAGGTGCAAGCGCAGAAGCGATAAAGATAGAAGTAGGACCATCAGCCCCACCAATAATAGAAATAGCCGAACACTGTTTGAGTGTAAAATCAACAATCCCTGTATATTGAGAGAGTGCCGCGGCACCCACCAATGAACCAAAGATACCAAACTGTGCAGCACCTCCAAGAAGTGCAGTTTTGGGGTTGGCAAGCAGTGGACCAAAATCTGTCATCGCACCAACACCCATAAAGATGAGTAGTGGAAAAAACTCGTTACGGATACCCATATCATAGATAATCCCTAGCATATGCCCAGGAGCTGCCATGTCAGCTACTGGTATGTTGGCTAAGAGTCCCCCAAAAGCAATAGGCAAAAGCAAAAGAGGTTCAAATCCCTTGGCAATAGCCAAATAGAAAAGTATGAAAATAATGATAAACATTATCACTCTCCCCCAGCTTTGAGCAAAAGTAGAGATTTCGATACCATGTGCATTCTTCAAGCCCTTTACAGGGTTTACGATGGCATTCAATCCTGTCGTTTGAAAAAAGGATTCTATCAAACCTGTAACGGATTTGGCTTTATAGGTTGCTTTCTCTTGGGCAATCAGCTCTTTTTGGGTCTTAAACGCTGTAGCACCTTCATGTTCATTGGCGACCGCCACATTGCCAAACAAGGTAAAAACAAACAGCAGAGAAAGTAAAAGATATTTTAATTTCATGCCTACTCCATTGTAGCTAAAAGTTGCGCGTCTGTGACTGTATCGTTTACATTGACGTTAATAGATACTATTTTACCTGCTTGAGGTGCAGCAATATCAATCTCCATTTTCATCGCTTCAAGAATCATAATAATGTCACCTTCAGCTACTGCATCACCTGGGTTTTTAAGTATTTTCCATACGTTACCTGGAGTTTGAGAGTTGATCTCAATGCTTCCTGCACCAGAAGGCCCCGCTGGCGCTGCTGCTGGCACTGGCGCTGCTGCCGCTGTTGCTGGAGAGATTTGGATATCACCTTCACCCTCTGCTACTTGTACACTGTATTGTTTACCATCTACTACTACTGTATAATTTCCTGCCATTTGATTCTCTCCACTACAATTATTTTTACCTTTTCTAACCATGAGAGGGCTTTCCCCCTTCAAAAACGCTATCCCTTTTTTATCACAAGCACCTGCAATAAAAATATTTTCTTCACTCGCTTCCAATCCTTCATCTTCCAATACCTTTGTCCAATGTGCAATCGACTTTGTTTCATCTTTGTCTGCAATATCCAGAGGATTTTGGGTTGTAGGGTCAAGTTTGAGCTTCTGCGCTGCAAGTTCCATAATTTCTTTATCAGGTTCAACAGGTGTTTTACCAAAATAACCCAGCACCATGCGCCCATATCCTGGAGCTATTTGCTTCCATGGACCAAACATTACATTTGCATAGGCTTGTTGCCAGTAAAACTGAGATACCGGTGTTACAGAAGTACCGTAACCACCTCGCTCAACCACCTCTTTCATCGCAGCAATCACTTCATCAAATTTCTCTAAATCACCTGCATCTCTCATCATTTGAGTGTTGGCCGTCAATGCGCCACCAGGCATAGGTGAAAATGGAATAAGAGGTGATACCTGTGTAGCTTCTGGCGGTATCATATATTCTGCAAGACACTCTTTAAGTCTTTCTTCATATTTCAACACTTTATCGAGCTTCAAATCACCAAGGTTATAGTTGGTCCCTTTGGTGGCATGAAGCATCGTTAAAATATCTGGTTGCGATGTACCACCGCTTACTGGTGATGCTGCCATATCGATACCATTGGCACCTGCTTCAAGTGCTGCAAGATATGACGCTACAGAGACACCTGCTGTCTCATGCGTATGCAGTCTTAAATGCACAGACTCACCAAGAAGTTTTCTTGCCATTGCGATAGTTTCATAGACTTTATGTGGGTTTGCTGTTCCTGATGCATCTTTAAAACATACACTGTCAAAATCAATACCGGAATCTAAAATATTTCTCAATGTTTTTTCATAAAAAGCAACATCATGTGCACCTTTACATCCTGGAGGCAAGTCCATCATTGTCACCACTACTTCATGGCTCAATCCGTGTTTTTTGATCATTTGGGCAGAAAATGCCAGGTTATTTACATCATTCAGTGCATCAAAGTTACGTACCGTTGTTGTACCATGTTTTTTAAACATTTTTGCAAAGAGGTCTATCATTTCACGGCTTCCTGTATCCAACATCACTGTATTGATACCACGTGAAAGTACTTGAAGATTTGCTTCTTTTCCTACAATTTCTCTAAAACCATCCATCATATCGAATGCATTTTCCTGTAGATAGAAAAAGAGTGATTGAAATCTGGCTCCGCCACCAAATTCAAAGTGATTAATTCCTGCTTGTTTCGCTGCTTCTACGGCAGGGAAAAAGTCATCCATAAGGACACGACCGCCAAAGACAGATTGAAACCCGTCTCTAAAGGTTGTATCCATTACATCAATGTATTTTTTAGCCATGTATGATACCTTCTGTTATGATTGTTTTCTAAATTCAGTAATGGCTGCAACAATAGCAGCAACATGATGTGCTTCTTGTGCAACGTCTGCAGAGGGTTGTGCTGCTTCAGGAGCCTTCTCTGGAAAGTATTTATTGATAATCAATGCTTGAAGCTTGACTATCTGAACGAGTACAAACAGAAAAGCAAAAACGATTGCCATCCCAAGTACCATAAATTTTAGGCTTTCACCTACCAAATCAATGTCCATATAATGTTCCGCCTTATTTTAAAAAGTGTAATGTAACTCAAATTCTAAAATAGTTTTGCTTGCTACAAGTTAAAAATAAAAAATTATCTACGTTTTCTTCGATGATTGTTATTTCGTGTAGCTTTTTGCTCTCTCATATAATGCGCCATCATCTCATCTACTGTCGCTTGGTCAAAGCCTATTTGCGAACCAATATTGTTCTCTTCGGCAAACATCATGTAAGACAAAAGCTTTTCTACAAGTACTTTTTGATCCATACCTGAAAGATATGCCAACATCTCATCTACATTTTTATGCATGGCGACATCTCTGACATATTCTGCGATGTATTCTTTACCTGCATCATCGAGTTCATCACCTGCTTGCAGGGTAGCCAGACGCATCTGTGCCCCTACCTCTTTTTGAATGCGTTGAAGCTCTCTAAACTCTTCAGTCGTTACCAATGTAATCGCCTGTCCACTCTTACCTGCACGCCCTGTACGCCCAATGCGATGCACATAGGACTGCGGATCAAACGGAATGTGAAAGTTAATGACATGTGTGACATCTTTCACATCAAGTCCACGTGCAGCCACATCTGTAGCTACCATAATTTTCGTCTCTCCCCGTCTGTAAGCCTTGATAATGGTCTCTCTGTCATTTTGCTCCAAATCACCATGAAGTCCTGCAGCATTAAATCCCAATGCCTGCAAATGTTCTGCAACTCTATCAACTTCACGTTTCATACGACAAAAGACGATACATTTATTGGTATCTTCACTCTCCAGTAATTTAACCAATGCTTCATCGCGCTGAGATTCGTTAATCATATAGTAGCGCTGTTCGATGACATTATTGGTCGTCTCTTCTTCACCTACGACCGAAATAAATTGTGGCTGATAGAGTATCTCATTGGCAAGCTCCTTGATAGGCTCTGGCATGGTTGCCGAAAAGAGCAGTGTCTGTCTGTTTTGAGGAATGTATTCAAAAATCTCTTTGATCTCATCCAAAAAACCCATATCAAGCATCTCATCTGCTTCATCGAGTATAACCATCTCTGGGTTAAGCACATCAATCTTACCCTTTTTATAAAGGTCTTTGAGTCTGCCTGGTGTCGCCACAACGATCTGCACCCCTTTGTGTATCAGTGCGATTTGCCTACCATAGCCTACCCCACCATAGACTGTAAGTGTACGAATCCCAGCAAAGCGTCCCAAATGATACAACTCATCTGCAACCTGTGTTGCCAGCTCACGTGTAGGAGTGATGACCAAAGCGCGTGTAATCTCACCTTTGGCAAGCTTGTCCATCATAGGCAAACCAAACGCAGCTGTTTTCCCTGTACCTGTATGGGCCTGTCCCACAAGGTCGGAACCTGAAGCGATAATCGGTATTGCTTCTTCTTGTATAGGGCTTGGTTCTCTAAACCCTGCTATCTTCACACCCTTCGCAAGGTCTTTGTGAAAATTAAAGTCAGAAAATTTCATTTTTTTCCTTTGGGCAGACACATCGGTTTGCCCTTTCATAAATTTGTTCAAATCTCTGCTTGAACTTAACCAAACCCCTCGTAAGAGGTTTTATAAATTCAATTTCGTAGAGGCAATCCCTTGTGGTTGCCCTTTATCCTTGCCCTTAAAAAATATAAAATATCATTCTTCTTCAAAGGGTACCCACAAGGGGCACCCCTACATCACCATCAATAACAATACCCCAAAAAGAATCCTATAGATACCAAATGGTACAAAAGAGAACTTCTGAATAAACACCAAAAAGAGCTTCACCGTCAAGTACGCCACCACAAATGCCACCACGAAGCCTACCACAAATGCAGACCAGTTTGCCCCTGCAAACTCATGGTAGTGTTTGAGCAAATCATAGCTTGATACCGCACCCATTACAGGGATAGCAAGTAAAAATGAAAAATCCGAAGCTGTTTTTCTGTCAAGTCCTGCCAACATGCCACCAATAATAGTAGCACCAGATCTGCTTGTACCCGGTATCAGTGAGAAAAGTTGTGCAAAACCTACCCACATCGCCTGTTTATAGCTGGTTTTTTCTACCTCTTTGATATGATGGGGTTGTTCTTTATAAAAATACTCAACGATTAAAAAGAGAATACCTCCAATAATGAACATCCACGCTACAACCTCGACGGAAAAAAGCGCTTTGATTTGATCTTTCAAAACAAACCCTACAAGAGCCAAAGGCATAAAAGCTGCCATGAGCTTCACCCATAAATCCATTTTTTTAAAGGAGATTTTTTCTCTATAGATAAGCATCACAGCCAAAATAGCGGCAAACTGTATGATAACTTCATAGGCCTTCATCGCCGTATCTTGAGGAAGCCCCATAAACTTGGAAGCGACGATCA
>JALSSQ010000219.1 GCA_026984165.1 Sulfurovum sp. | reverse complement strand
GAGACACCCCATGTAAAGCTTTGCATCGCCTCCTTATAACTGGCATCGGAGTGTCCTGCAGAGAGTATAATATGTGGATACGCTTTTGTCATCTGCTTTACAAAATCTTTGGCACCCTCTACTTCTGGTGCAAGTGTTATCATCTTGATAGTGTCCATATACTTTTCTATGCGTTTAAAGTTTGGAGCTTGTACATAATTTTTGTCTTGTGCACCATGTTTAGAGGCATTAATAAAAGGGCCTTCCAAATGTACACCCACAATCTTTGCACCTGTCACACCAGATGCATAATTTTGAACATTGTGTAAAGCATTGTCAATCGCAGTAGTTGACATAGTCATCGTTGTAGCCAAAAATGAAGTTGTCCCCGTTTTGAGTAAAGTAGTAGAGAGTATTTCTAACGCTTGAGGTGTAGCGTCCATCACATCTACACCACCTGAACCATGTATATGCAGGTCTATAAACCCTGCACTCACATAAGCGCCTTTGGCATCGATAATAGTAATATCATCACTATCAGAAAATTTGATCTCTTCAACAATGTCAATGATTTTTTCATCAAAAAGAAGTATCTTGTCTTCTTCGATGTCATCATTGATAATCAACTTGGCATTGAGTATAGCTCTAATTTTAAACCTCGTCTTTTACATTCTCTTTAAGCACACGTTTGAGTACTTTCCCTGTGGCATTTTTAGGAAGTGCTTCAATAATATGAATTTGTTTAGGTATTTTATAATTTGCAAGGTGTTCTCTCATATGCTTCTTTAACCCTTGTTCATCCAAACTATCAACATCGTCAGCAAGTTCTATATAAGCAACAGGTACCTCTCCACTCTTTTCATCAACAATACCAATCACTGCTGATGCACCTACTCCTTCATACGCATCAATAATCTCTTCTATCTCTCTTGGATAGATATTAATCCCTTTAGAGATAATCAAATCTTTTTTTCTATCTACAATAAATAAAAAGCCTTCATCATCCATATAGCCCATATCACCTGTAAGCAGCCACCCACCTATAATGGTTTCTGCTGTAGCTTCAGGACGTCCGAGATAGCCCTGCATAACATTATCACCCTTAACTATAATATCGCCTATACTTCCATGAGGCACCTCATTCATCTCACTGTCAACGATTTTCATTTCATATCCGTGTAAAGCTGTCCCCACAGAACCAGCTTTTTGCTTTTTAAAAGTATTCATACACACTGCAGGACTGGCTTCAGAGAGCCCATAACCTTCAAGTAAAGTAGCACGTTTAAATTTCTTTGCCATGGCATCAAGTGTTTTAGGTTGCAGTGCTGCTGCACCGGAAATAAATGCACGAAGACAGTTAAACCACATAAAATACCATGGTAGTTTTGCTTTTGCCAAGGCATTGTAAACATCAGGGATACCAAAGAATACTGTCACTCTTTTGGTCAAAATCTGTTTAAAAATATTAGAAAACGGTTGAATAGACTGAATAATGACAATACTTGCTCCTACATATAGTGGCAACATCACACCTATAGAGAACGTAAATGAATGGAACATTGGCAGAAAAACTATCGCTCTATCTTTAGGTTTCACATTAATGGTACGCCGTCCTGACTCAGTATTTGAAAGTATGTTTTTATTAGAAAGCATTGCACCTTTGGGCTTACCTGTTGTCCCTGAGGTATATACAATCACTGCTGTATCATCTAAACCACGTGCCTGACTTTCGATAACATTTGTCTCATCTAAGGCTTTTGAAAAATGTAAATGTTTCTCACCCACAACAGCCTCTTCGCCTTCCCATAGTATAAAGTCACATAATTCACTCGCTTTTGAACTATTGACAACCTTGTCATGAATGGCTGAAGCAATAAGCACAGAGGCATCACTATCTTCTAAAATATAACTCAACTCCTCAGACTTTAAAAAAGTGTTGACAGGAACAAGCACGGCACCCAGTTTAGATACTGCAAAAATAGCATAAATAAACTCTGCAGAATTACGTAAAAAAAGGGCTACTTTATCACCCTCTTTTATCCCTTTTTTAGAGAGGTAGCCTGCAAGTTTATCGGCACGCTCTTTTATCTCCCCATAGCTAATTTTATCCTCATTGAAAAGGAGTGCAGGCTTTTTTTTACGCTTTTTTGCATGAAATGCTATAACTTCATAAAAGTTATTAAATTTATACTTCATCCTAGAACTCGTATGCTACACCAATCGTAGTCAAGAACGCTCCTCCTTCAGAAAAACCTCCACCTCTTGCTAAGACACTATTCTCTGCAACACCTGGGGTAAGAGACAAAGAATCTTTATCGCTTACAAGAAAAGAAGCACCCCATGAAAGTTGTTTGCTCTGTTGATATCTAAATCCCATGGAAAATATCCTAGAATCGCTGTCTGCTAGCTCAAACCCGATTGTTTTCAATGGTACAGGTGACTCATCAAGCCCAAATCCAAACATTGCTGTAAGTTTGTTATCCATCTTAATAGTTGCACCCAATCTAAAGCTATTGGTATTCTTCCAGTTACGCATCAAAGGTTTATCAAAAAAATCTACAAGTTTTGCCTGTATTGGTCTATCATAGTTGAAATCCAAAGCTTCATAGGAAGACCAAAAAATTCTTTGGTATTTAAACTCTAAAGTCATTTTTTCTTGCCATGTTTTGGAAATTGCGACATCAAAAGTTGCAGGAAGTGGCACAGTTACATTTGCATTGTACTGTTGCCCTACTCCACCAAAATAAAGGTTTGCTTGCCCTTCTTCTTTCAAATCAATATTGGAACGATAGGTCAATGCAAAATTGATGTCTGTAGTAGGTTTGTACAGTAACGCCAAGTTATAACCAAATTCAACCGTATTTCCTTCCATATGTCTTTTGGCAGGAGCAATAATATTCCCATTGACTCCTATGCTGTTACCATCACTTTTTACAATACCTTCACTATAAACAATGCGCACACCTGCACCTACTGAAAATGTATCATTCACTTTATAGGCAATGACTGGATTGAGTTCAATATTTTTCAATGTAAATTCTTCTGCAAAAAGTTTTTGGTACGGTGTGTTCCATTTTTTAGTCAATCCTCCAGGTACAGTCAAACTAACTCCCCATCTTAAATTATCTATAGGTTTAGCGACATAAAACAGCGTAGGTATAGGTAAATTTTCAGTTTGAGATTTACCAGATAATGGCCCAAGTGAATATTCTTGAGAAGGAAGATGTGCTAGTGTAAGTGTACCTTCTATATATTGATTCTCTCCCATAAACACCATAGCTGCAGGGTTATAATATGCTGTATCTGCCCCCGTTGTATGCGCAACATATGCATCACTTAACGCTATAGCATTAAGTGATTGCTCTGGCAATTTATAGCCACCCGCCATTATCACACTACTTGCTATTATACTTACTACTATACTTTTTTTAACTTGTATCATTCTCATCTCCTAATACCCCACTGTTGCTTTTCTTGTTTGTGCAAAAATAGTTCCTGCTACACCATAAGCCAAAAGTCCGCATGCCCCATGCCCTACAAGATTTGGTAATCCCAATGTCTCTTCTACAGGTACCAAAACTACATTACTCGCACCCAAAGCACTCATCGTTCCTTGTGTTAATTCGGAAATGGCATAAGGGATGACATCATCACCTTTACAATGTACAAGACGCACAGCTGTTTGTGGTACCCAATTATGCACATTGTTTTCCTGTGCTGCTTTTTTAAACCAATAATTAGGGTCAGTAAAGAAGTTATTGACAAATTGTGGATTAAAGAGTCCATTGGCACCTGTTGTCACTTTTGTAAGTGCCGCATCTATCTCAGTGTGCGCTTTTGTACCATCTAACAAGTTTTCCAGCCGAGAAGCATAAGGTTCATTAATCACAGAGGCTACATCTTCATCATGAGAAATAGCATAAGCATATCCTACATCTGCCATAAAAGATGGTACAGAAAGTGTTGGTTGGCTTAAAACACCCATCGCCATAGCATCAAAAGCATAAGGACCTGCCATCGGCGCGGCAAGTGTTACTTGCAATTTCCCTTCTTTTTCTATTTTTTGCAAGGTTGCCATAGCTGCATAACCTCCTTCGCTATACCCCGTAATAAACAGTTGTCCATTAAGATTGATTTTGTTATCCGCAGCAAACTTTTTTGCTGCTACAATAAAATCAACAGTTGTATTGGCAAGTGACTTTTTAAGAACAAACGGATGATAATGGTCTTTAGAATCCCCAAACCCTATATAATCTGGTTGCAATGTAACAAAACCAAAAAGTGACGTCAAAACAACAGAAGATCCGCTTGGGGCGTTGTTTATTCCTGCTAGCACTGCCGGTGCATCTTCATTCGCAAAAATAGTTCCATGGTCATCACTCACCATAGACAAGCCTAGTGTAGTGTTTACCACATCAGGCAATCCTACAGGAACAACCATCAATCCTGAAACAGCTACCGTATTTCCTTCTTCATCTGTAGTACTGTATGGTATTTTATAGGCTTTGTAGCCATACACTGTAGTGTTGGCATCTACTCCTGGTACTTTTGCTTCAATAAGACTATTTTTAATATTTTCACCATCTAAATCGACCACTATTTTCCCACCAACAACCGTTTCATTGGCAGGTTGTTGTAAATCACCACAACCTACCAATATTAGTACCGATACCCCCAAAAGGTAATTTAATATTTTTTTCATATTCATCCTCCAATGTTTTTAATTTTCAATCAAAGCATATAGCTCTTTGATCTCCTCTGCCCAGATTGACTCATCAATTGTTTCCAAGACAAGTGGTATGTCATCCATGCGTGCATCATTCATAATAAATTTAAATGCATCCCAACCTATTTCACCTTGACCCAAAGAGTGATGTCTGTCCACACGAGAACCAAGCTTTGGTTTGGAGTCATTTATATGCATACCCATGAGGTATTGATTGCCAACAATGCTGTCAAAACTGTTCCATGTTTTATCATAGGTTTCTCTCGTACGTATGTCATATCCTGCGGTAAACATATGACAGGTATCTATACAAACACCCACGCGACTTTTATCTTCTATCTTGTCGATAATATGCGCTAAGTGTTCAAACTTATATCCAAGGTTAGAGCCTTGACCTGCTGTATTTTCTATAACAAGTTTTACATTTGAGTCTTTGGTTGCATCTATGGCTCTGTTCATCGATTCTGCGATGACGTCTAAGCAGTCTAATTCTGCTTTCATCAATTTATCTATATAATCTGGATCTTTTTTTGCTATTTTGACCAAGTGCGAACCGGGGTGAAAGTTAAGCCTATCTAAACCCAATACACGACAACGTTCAAGTTCATCTATAAAGGCTTCTCTTGATTTTTCAAGTTTTTCTACTTCTGGATGCCCGAGGTTGATCAGATATGAGTCATGTGGTAAAATGTGTTTAGGTAAAATTCCTGATGTTTCCAAATTTTTATGAAAGGCATCAATCGTTTTACTCTCAAGTGGTTTTGCTACCCACTGTCTTTGATTTTTTGTAAAAAGTGCAAATGCTTTTGCTCCTATAGCCATCGCATTCAATGGTGCATTATCCACACCACCGCTTACACTGACATGTGCCCCTACAAATTTAGACATTTAGTGTAACCTTTTTATCTTTATGAGTATATTATTAATTGTATCATGAAATAATATTTGCTTATTTAAAACACTATAATTTATATTATATTCATCTGTTTTCCTTAGTTTCTGTGTAAAGCCGTTACTTGTTTTTAACATATTTTCTCCATGAAAAATTGGTTGTCCTTTAAAAACATTCTCTAAAAAATCTTCAGGATACATTGCGTTTAATATTTGCTTATTAAACTGTTTTTTACTCATACACTCCAAGAAACTCATACATACTGACGCGGAAGAGAGTTTTAACGACATTACTGCTTGTCCACTGCTGTATATATCAACCTTTGTCTCTTCATCATTTTCATAAATAAACCCTAAATCAGCATATTTAAAAGTAGATGTTTTAAATACTATAAGCGCACTCTCTTGTTTTGTATATACTTTATTGGTACAGGCACTCAGCATCATGAATACATATAATATGAACGCTAGTTTTTTAACTTGCATCTTTCTTCATTCCTTGTTTTTTGATAAATTATACCCTATTTTAAGAGTGATTTAAGTGCCCAATAACTATAATTCCGTCCACAAGCTGTAAATGGCCCCATCGTCTAGCGGTTAGGATCCATGGTTTTCATCCATGTTACCGGAGTTCGAGTCTCCGTGGGGTCACCATTTAAACTTGTAAACTTTCACACATATTGGCCCCATCGTCTAGCGGTTAGGATCCATGGTTTTCATCCATGTTACCGGAGTTCGAGTCTCCGTGGGGTCACCAACAAACAAGTATTTTAATGATTTTCATTTACAAAACCTAAATATTAGACTATAATATATTCAAAAAAGAGTTCTTAACTATGCTTCGTTTCTTATTCTCTTTCTATACCCTATTATAACCATAGCATCACCCTTGTATACAGTAAAAATAGCCCTAAACGAACATCGTGATTTATTACAAGATGAGCTAGATAAACTTTCTCCTACGCTTAGAAAAACGATTGTTATAAAAAAAGAAAAGAAATTTTATAGAGTTAGTACATTGCCGACACATAAGAAAGCACTATTGACTACCCTTTTACCTTATTATCGGAAAGTTTTTGATGATGCGTTTATAGATACCATTAAAACAGATAGCTCAAAGAAGTCTCCAAAAAAATCTAAAAATCCTAAACTATTAAAAGAGAGTACTGCCTTTTATGCTACATTAAAAAATAAAGTTTTTTATCTTTGTCCTGCACAAAAAAAGGAAAATGCAAATTTCCTTCTTAAAGTTACTTTTACCGATTCATCTGTTTCTTACACACCTATCTTAGGCAAAACTCCCCCTATGCAAGCACTCTACAAGATAGACAACAATAAGCTCTATATTTATCAAAAAGCTCTATTTAACGAAAATATATATACTACTTATGAAAAAGGTTACAGAGACTACTACCTTCTTGGTTCGTGGTTGAATGGGAAAAAAATAAAAAACTTAAGGTATTATATTGCTCTTGATGAGGCGAAGAAATATTTGAATGCTAAGTAGCTTATCATAGTAATATATTTTATACCATTCATAAACTACTACTTAATGTATTACTATTGTTTTTGTCTCTATTTAAAAAATTGGCTCACTCAATAGTTTTTTCAACTTTTAATCTCTTGAAGTTTGATATAAAATATGTCTTCTAATTTTTCATTCACTCTAAAACCATTTTTTTTGACCAACTCAAAATAATAATGTGCCTCATCAAAACTGATAAAATCTTGTCTATAGTTTTCAATTAGGATACCCAACACTCCTACAATACTCACTCCTTGGCTAAGGGCTACTTGTCTGCCTTTCTTCTCATCTATGATAAGTTTCAATCCTAGTTCTAAAGCTAACGAGATAGCTTCTGTCTCTCCTTTGTCTATTTTGAACTTTTTAATGTTTTCTAAAATAGCATTATTTGAGACTTTTTTGATGGAAATTTTATCAAATTTATCAATCCTGTATTTTACAATATCATCTTTGATAATCAATTCATCATGTACAGCTTTTGGGATGTAGACTGTCTCAAAAAGATTATCGAGCAAAGAGAGAATATCAGATTTTGCAAAGGTGATGAGTGCTGTTGTATCGGAAATAATGATTTTCATAGTTTATGCGTTAAAGGCGTTAAATTCTTGGTTCAAATATTCTTCGTCTACTGTGATAAAAGGTATATTATATTTTTCCAATAACTCCATCACTTCAAATTTACTAACATTTAATATTTTTGCTACCTGCCCTATAGATAAATCACCCTCTTGATATGCTTTTAGCAAATTATATTCTTGCTGTTGGGCTTTGTTTTCTGTTTTGAAGAGGTCTTTTACTGCATTAAAAAACTTTGCACTATCATTGTGAAACTTTGTTTCGAGTATAGTCATTATGTATGCATCATGTGTTGGTAAATTAGGCATCACAACTCCATTCATTTATAATATACCTCTAGTATATCAAATTTTCACAAATAATCCAATTTTGATTATTTGGCTAGGTCTTCTAAGGTAATGTCTTCATAGTTTGCCCCCTGTCTCTACATCTCTCATCGCTTCTAGCGTGATGTCGTTGGGTATCTTTTCATCTTGTTCTTTGAGATTGTTTTTTGATTTTTCTGCTTCCATATGATCTCCTTTTTATTTTAGTGTGATGTAATGTTTGTAGTTTTTTCAAATCCGTTCTGTTACAAAATACAGTATTCCATGTTTCAATACTTTCCAAAGAAACTCTTGCTAAGGTAAAATTAAAAAGTATATTTTCATATTCTTGATTTGCAGCCAGTCGATATATCGTTCATTTCCACCGTTTAGGGGAGGTTAATATCATAAACGTTGTATCAATTTTTTATCAATCCATACAACCGACAACAATGCCCTAGCCCTACTCATAGCAACATAATGCTCAACCTTATCATTTTTTTCTAAATTCTCTGGTTTTACCAAATCAATCACAATAATTACTTCATTCTCTAAGCCTTTAAAGTTTTTAATTTCAGAAAAACTTATTTCGGGTATCGGAAAAGAGCGGACAGAGTAATCATCTAATTTAACTATATTTTTTTTCATTTTTTCAGGTAACAATGAGATACTTGATTCTTCATAGCTACGGGGAGACAATATTGTTATAGAGCCTGGTGCCACTCCACCTTTAAGTATATTATTAATCTCCTCTTTTAATACACTTCCATTATTCTCTGTATCAAACGACTCGTGCACTTTTGGACCCATTCCCGTGCCCTTATTCCCCATATCTAAATGCAAACTATCTTGCACTTTTTTCAATATTGGTTCACTGTTTCTACAGTTTGTTACTAGTGGAATTTTTGCAGGGGTGTAACTTTCAAGTAGTTCCAATATTTCTGTTTTTGTATCAATAAACAATCCCGCTTGGTTGTTAACGTCATGGAATATATACCATTCACCCTTCTCTAATCCGCCATCAATAATTCCATCAAGTACTTCAATATCCTCAAAATCAAAAAGATCCTGTCCCTCATCTACTATCAATATATCGTACAAGTCTATTCCTGAACGTCTCATATCAACTTTAATACTATCAATTGTAGATAATATTACAAATTCATTTTGGATTCTTGTTTCAAGATATCTCCTTAACCAATTAGACTTACACACCAAAGCAATATTTTTATCTTCTCTAGCCATTCTTCTAGCTAATTCTGCTGCCAAAAAAGTCTTTCCTGTTCCCGCACCACCTGAACATAGGACTCTACTATTTGCCGTTACGATATCCAAATATTTATATTGGTCTTCAGTCAATTTCACTGCTATATCTTCAATTTGAGATAATTTTACATGCAATGGT
>JALSSQ010000218.1 GCA_026984165.1 Sulfurovum sp. | reverse complement strand
CATCTGCACTACCAAACCCATTCAACCCCTAGAAAATCTAAAGATTATCGACAAACCTATAGACTTTGGGGCAGAGCGTATCGCTATGACCAAAGAGTATATTAAACAGCATTATGGAAAAACAGTGACAAACATAGAAATAACGCCTAAAATCATCGTACTGCATTGGACAGCTGAGATGGACTTTGATAAGTCGTTTAACCGTCTAAAACCTCAGAGACTTCTCACAGACAGAAAAGACATAGCTAAAGCCTCACAGCTTAACGTCTCTGCACAGTTTCTCGTAGACAGAGATGGTACTATCTACCGCCTCATGCCAGAAAACTGGATGGCGCGCCATGTTATAGGGCTAAACTACTCTAGTATAGGTGTCGAAAATGTAGGAGGCGAGGGCAACAAAAAAGATGATCTCACCCCAGCCCAACGGGCATCGAATATCAAGCTCATCAGATACCTCAAAGCCAAATACCCAAGCATAGAGTATCTCATAGGACACCACGAGTACAAACAGATGGAGAGTACACCATTATGGCTAGAAAAAGACAAAGGCTACAGAACAGTGAAGTCTGACCCCGGAGTTAAGTTTATGGCGGAGATGCGAGAGGGTGTGAAAGACTTACTTTTGAAGATACCACCAAAAAATAAATAAACCACAACAAGGTCAAAACATGAAACACCTACTCATAAGTCTCATCTGCACATCACTCTTTAGTTTTGCTCGTTCCCACTGTCCTCAGTGGGAATGCATAGTCTAGCCATAACTGAAATATAACCCAAACATACAAATGCAAATATGACTATGTTTCACCACGAGAGTAGGGAAACGAGAGTAGAAAACTATATCCATAATGAGCTTATAAGGAGTATGATATAATATATAGTAAATATATAAGGAGCCAATCATGCTAAGAGAAATTATAACTCCTCAAAGTAATGAACACACAGTACATATACCACAAGAGTATATCAATACAAAGGTTGAGATTTTAGTATTACCTTTTAATGAGCCTCAACCCAAAGAAGTAAAAAAAGATAAAAAAAACATTTTTCTAAAAACATCAGGACTTTTGAATACTAAAAATATAGATCCACTAGCATGGCAGGAAGAAATGCGTAGTGAGTGGGATAGATGAAGTATTTAGTTGATTCTAATATCATCATTTATCATCTTAACAAAGATTCGATTGCTACTGAGTTTTTGAGTGAGCATTATGAAGAGATAGCTATATCGCAGATAACGTTTGTGGAGGTACTCTCGTTTGCTTTTTCTTTAGCAGAAGAAAAGGATGTTAGAGAGTTACTAAATACATTTAAAATCTTTGATATAGATAGTAAAATCTCAAATCAAGCAGTAGAAAATAGAAAATTAAAAAAGATTAAAGTACCTGATAATATTATAGCAGCCACGGCACAAAGTCATGGTTTGACTTTGGTCACAAGAAATATAAAAGATTTTAAACTTCTTGATATAAGGGTGCTAGACCCTTTTAATAGGTAGAGGTGCTATGAACTCCGCTTTCACAACCCTAGACTGGGCAATATTCGGTGCATATTTTTTCGTACTCACCCTTACTAGCGTTATCTTGTCTCAAGCCAAAATCAAATCAACACGCGATTATTTTGTAGGTGGAAACGCAGTGCCTATGTTTGCCGTTGCCATTTCTGTGCTGGCTACTTCACAGTCTGCGGCTACATTTTTGGGTGGGCCTGAGTACTCTTATGGGAAAGACTTAACCTTTTTAGGTTTTTATTTTTCTGCCTTTTTGGCTGTAGTATTTGTATCCAAAGTTCTCATACCAAGATTTTATGCTATTAACGCAGTCACGGTCTATGAACTGCTAGAACATCGTTATGGTGAAAAAGCTAAGAAACAAGCAGGGGTGATGTTTCTCATCGGTCGATTGTTCGCCTCTGGAGCTAGGCTTTACATAGGTGCATTGGCTATCTCGATGATACTTTTTTTAGACATCAGCCCAAGCCATGTAGCTATTTCCATAACTATCTTGATGTTAGGTGCCTTAGCCTATGCCTATTTTGGAGGGGTAAAGTCGGTGATATTTTCTGACATTATCCAAGCC
>JALSSQ010000217.1 GCA_026984165.1 Sulfurovum sp. | reverse complement strand
TGAAAAAACATTTATATAATTCCAAAAACTTTGTATATTCTCTTCTGAACTAAGCTTGTTTTTGATGATGGGTTGTAGTGCCTCTTCGTAGGTCACAAGCCAATGTAAGCGTGCATTTGGCGTGATACGAAAAGGGGCGTGTCTCCCTCTCATTTGAGGTGCACCTCTATTTTGGTTAAAATACTGTGGACCTCCACAAATTTGTATGAAAAAGTCTGCTGAATGTTGCGCGGCTATTTTCATCGCTTCTTTATCTTGAGGAAAGATGTCTTTAATGGGACTTTCAAAAAGCCCCATATAAAATCTGTCAAGCAGGTCACGCATACCTTGTTCTGTAATGTCTGTTAAAAATGCTGGGTTAGGTTTGGTAACAGGAGGGTTTACTCCTTCAACATAAGGAAGGATGGAAAAGTCTAAAGAAGATGTATTAAAAGTCATAAATTACCTTTTTTAGTAGCGTTATAACATTTTAGGGCTTATCTGTCAACTATTTGCATCCTCCAGAACCACAACATGAATCTGAACTATCTACGGCAAAGCTATTGCTATATCCACAAGAGAGACACTCAAATGTAAGCATTTGTGGTCCGGAACATCCCCCTGAACGCTGGTCTGTGAGCTCGATGTCAGCATGTTTGCATTTGGGGCAAAAGCCTCTTCGTATGCTATCTAATTCTTCTTTTTTTTCTTTGAGGTAGTAGATATAAACCAAAACAGAACCTGACAATATGATAAGCATAAATGCCAATAAATAAAAATCCATTAGTCTTTCCTAAGGTATAAAATTTTTTAATTCTTTTATTTGTTGCTTATAGGAAGGCAGATATTTTTGAACAAGTTTCCAAAATGATTTTTGATGATGCTTATGTACAATATGCGCCAACTCATGTATAACAATATACTGTATCACCTCTGGAGGAAGTTTCATCATCATTGTATTGAAATTTAAGTTATTTTCCATAGAACAACTTCCCCATTGACGTTTCGTTTTTCTAAAAGAAATTTTGTTATAACGCAAGTGCATATTTTTTGCCCACTCTCTTACTATGGGGGGTATATATGTGCTAGCTTCTTTTTTGTAGAAGGTATTGATATGTTTTTGAAATAGAGCTTCATTGTATGTCTCATAATAAAGTGTGAACATGGTGCCATCGAAAGTAAGTTTAGTATATTTTTTCTTATAATGAATTAAATGAAGGGGATAGCTTTTTCCAAGAAAATAGAGTTTATTTTCTTTTTGAAAGTTTAAAGATTTTCCTTTTTTGAGTTGATATTTTGCTCTTGCTTTTTGTATCCATGACGCTTTTTTAAGTAGAAGTTTTTCAATGCGTTCTTGAGAGATGTGAGGAGATTTAATGATAAGATTCCCTTCCTCATCAAAAGTAAGATAAATATGTTTTAGTTTTGGCTTTATAATATGTATATACTGAGGAAGAAAACTCATTTCATTTAGTTCGAGAGTCTTCCATTGTTAAACATGACTGCTTCGTTAATGCTTCCATCTTTATTGTATTTTACAGCTCTTCCATGTTTTACATTATTCACATAAGTAATTTGTGCCATGATATCACCATTTGGATAGTATGCTTCAAGGATACCTTCTTTTCGCCCATTGACAAAAGGAGTTTTTCTGATAATACGCCCTTTACTATCATATAATAGTTCATTACCATTTTTTACTCCATGCTCAATAGGAACTGTGGAGTTAAGTTTTCCATTGTAACCATATTTTTTAAGTAGTCCATTTTGGCCAGTATTGTCAGACATAATAAATTTGGAACGAAGTTGTCCGCCAGTAAAGTATTCTTTTTTCACTTTCTTTCCAACAAAAGGAATAGAAGGAGTAGAGCAGGCATTTAAAAAGAAAAGCACACATAAAGCAAGAAAAAAAGATAGTTTTTTCATACAAATCAACCTTTGTGTAAATATTTGGCATTAGTATACTATAAATAACTTTGTATTTTAAACAGTGTTATATCATAATGATTAAGTATTGATTATATGGCTGAGAGGAAGGGATTATAAAAGATACATTTTGCTTAGTTTCTTAAAGTTTCACTAAATACCATATAGTCCCCTTAT
>JALSSQ010000216.1 GCA_026984165.1 Sulfurovum sp. | reverse complement strand
AGAAAAATCCAAATACCAAAAAAGATGAGGATAGGTAGAAGTGAACTAATAAGTTCAGATAGAAAACTGTTACCCATAATACCTTCATAGGGAATTTCTTTTTTTTCGAGTAAGGGGATTAAATCTTTATCATAGGTAGGTACATTTTGTGCAACAAAGCGTATTTTACGTCCATTTTCGTCTGCTATAGCTTCTATAGTTGTCGGGGTGAGCTTAACTGATGTAATGGTACCTTTCTCTATTTCTTTTTTAATTTCAGAATACTTGACACTTTTTGTCTGCACTACTCCTGAAGTCGCATTGATCATGCTTCCAATTCCTTGGTTACCGTCACCAATAAAAGCTTTAAAGAGAAAAATAATGACTATCGCAAAAATAGCGAATGCCAAAAGTGGGTTGTTGTTAAAAAAATTATTGTTATTGTTATCTTGGTTGTTTTTATCAGGCATGCCTTCGTTCCTTTTTGTAAACAAGTGTTACCCACTCGTCTTTCAATGTTTATTATTATAACGCAAAATGAACAAAGTTCATCTTTGCTACGTTGACACTGAGTCCTCTTCAGCAGAGTGCTCATCACACTGGTGTGATTTGTCTATTTATTTTTTGTAAACAAGTGTTACCCACTCATCTTTTAGTGTTCTTTGTTCTAGTGTGAGGTCTTTAAATGACTCTTTGACCAGCGCTTCTTTTTTATCTAAAATACCTGAAAGTATCAAGTATCCATCTTCTCTGGTAGCACTTTTTAAATCTTTTGCGATAAAGCGTAATACATCTGCAATGATATTGGCAATGACCACATCATATATTTCATCTGTTTTGTCAATGGAGCCTTCCCATAGTGTATCGTATTGCTCATTATTGAGGCTAAAGTTTTCTTTACAACTTTCTACCGAAAGGGGGTCTGTGTCACAAAGTGCTACTTTAGCCCCCAATTTTTTCGCTGCAAGCCCTAAAATACCTGAACCACACCCCACATCAATCACACTCTCACCAGCATTTACATACTCTGAAATAGCTTGTAGGCATGAAAATGTTGTAGCATGATGCCCTGAGCCAAAGGCAAGTGCAGGGTCAATCTTGATGTTGATGAAATCCTCTTTGGGTGCATACCAGGAAGGAAAAATATAAAATTTGCCTGCCTCTATAGGCTCGATGGAATCTTTGTATTTTTGAATCCAGTCTTGGTTTTCTTTTTCTTCTAAGGTGTAGTGCATATCGATACTATTTCCCAAAGCACCCTCTAAAGATACTAAAGCATCTTTAACGTAAGTTAAATCAGACTCGGAACGGACGATGATTTTTTCATAGCCTATCTCTACTCCATCAACTGCGATATTTGCTACAAAGTCTGCGATAAAATCTACAAAGTCATCGTTAAGTGTGATAGTAAGTTCATAATAGTTATTTTTCATTTGTCACCTTAAATGCAGTTTCAAGGTCAAGTGTACCTTCATAAAAGGCTTTCCCCACAATAGTCCCATCAATACCTGCTTCTATAAGAGCATGAATATCTGTCATATCTTTAAGTCCTCCAGAGGCAATGGTCTCTAGCCCTGAAGCCTCCTGAATAGCTTTGGTAAATTCCAAATTTACACCTGTCATCATACCATCACGTCCTACATCAGTACAGATAATGGCTTGCACACCACAGGCGGCAAATTCACGTGCGAGGTCAGTTGCTTTCATGTCGGAAGTTTCTGCCCAACCTTCCACTGCTACCATACCATCAATGGCATCGATACCTACTACTATGGGGTACTTCGATGCCATCTCTTTGACAAACTGTGCATCTTTGACGGCGATAGAACCAAGAATGAGTCTGTCAATCCCCAATTCCAAATACATGTTAATCGTCTCTTCATCACGAATACCCCCACCAAGCTCTAGTTTGAGGTTACAGTTTTGGCGTATCTTTTTAATCTGCTCTAGGTTTTCTGGCTTTCCTGCGAAGGCACCATTAAGGTCAACGAGGTGTACCCATTGGCTCCCAAGTTCTTCAAATTTTTTAGCCACTTGCCACGGCTCATCACTATAGATTTTGGCGGAGTCCATGAGACCTTTGCTTAGTCTTACGGCTTTTCTGTCTTTGAGGTCGATTGCGGGCAGTATAGTC
>JALSSQ010000215.1 GCA_026984165.1 Sulfurovum sp. | reverse complement strand
TGTTGTGGCTGAATGCTCATTACATTAAAGAGAGTTCCGATGAGAAGCTTATCTCGTTACTCAAAGATTTTGGGGTTGACCTCGAAGGCAATGAGAAAGCTTCGGCGATACTTGCTGCCACAAAAGAGCGTGGCAAAACTTTGGTAGAGTTGGCAGAACAAATCAAACTGCTTACTACAGCACCCACAGAATATGATGCTAAGTCAGTGAAAAAAGCCTTCAAAGGTGAAGCTAAAGGGATACTCTCTGATTTTGCGCAGATGCTAGCTTTGGCTAAGCCTACCACCAAAGAAGCTTACCATGCCGTGATGGAAAAGATAGTAGAAGAAAAAGAGATAGGCTTTGGTAAAATAGGTATGCCTTTGCGTGTGAGCCTTATGGGCTCTATGACAGGTGCAGGTATGGATGAAGTGATGGCTGTCTTGGGTGTGGATGAGACGATTGCCCGTATTGAGAAGGCGATAGATACTATAGAGTAAAGAGTTTATACTTTTTTACTCTCTTTTAAAAAATACTTCAGTCCCCTCTTACTTTTCCAATCCATCTCATAATGAATATGTTCTAAATACCAAGTAAGTTGCTTAGGGGCAATGCCTCTTTTTTTTGCTTCATGTTTTAAAATGTACTGAGGTATTTTCGTCTTTTTTCTGGAAAAGGTACGTGCTAGTTTTTGTATGGAGTCACCATGCTTGTTGTAGCACAGTCTGGCAAAGACAAAAGGCAAGCCTGTCCTTTCATGCCATGCTTGGGCTAAGTCTATGCCTGTACCACCATCAAGATAATGTTTTAGAGCAATGTCGCCTATGAGGACTTGACCTTGCAGGTTCAGTACTTTGGCTAACTGGTTAGAGGTGGCAGAGGCTGGGTCTGTTTGGTTTTTGCCCTCCAGGAGCAGTACAGAGTAAACTTTTTTATGGGCGATGATGCCCAAGTCTGTACATTTACACTTGTCAGACGCTACAGAAGAGATAAAAGCGGCATGGATAGACTGATGTTTAAATGCCTTGTTGATCGCTGAGGGGACAGCACGTTTGTTACGAAATGTCATTTTGGCTGCATTGCTGGAGATATAGCGTTTTAAGAAGACTTGAAAGGGTAAGAGGTTGAGATAACTTATAGACCCAAATAACATACAACCCCTTTTTTAAGCATGATTATACCAAACAAGATTTATAATCGCGTCATAACAAGGGTATGGGCCCAAGGAGAATTTTCTCATGATTAAAGTTGAATTTTTAGGACCTATCGGTAAAGCACCAGTAGAGATGGAAGCAGTGACACTTGCAGATGTGTCGCAAAAGCTCAAAGAAGACAGTACGCTGACGCAGTGGCTGGATAAATGTGCAGTAGCACTTAATGACACGATGGTTAATGACCTCAATACGGTACTCAAAGATGGAGACAGAGTCTCTATACTTCCTCCCGTATGTGGTGGATGATGCTCTTAGAGCATCAAATGAAGAGTGAGGAGTGAAGAGTGAAGAATGAAAGTCTGTATTGCATAGCAATACTTCATATGAAAAGGTATTTTTGTGGAACTTTATAGTGGTCCACTCGATACCAAAGAGATATTTGGTAGATGGTTAGATGAGCAGGCAGAGTCAAATTATGGTGCGTATATTCCTTTTGTAGGGACAATACGTGCTGAAGATGGCATAGAGGCTTTAAGCTTTGACATTTATGAGCCAGTACTGCAAACGTGGTTTGATGCATGGCAGGAAAAAGCCAAATCACTAGGGGCTGTAGTCAAGATGGCACATGCGATAGGGGATGTGCCTGTGCATAACTCTTCGTATATATCTGCGGTATTTTCTCCTAAGCGTCGAGTAGCTTTGGAATTGATAGATGCGTTTGTAGAAGATTTTAAAGCCAATGCGCCTATATGGAAATATGATGTGAAAAATGGTGAGCGTATCTATGCGGCTGACAGAAGTACTGCGATGGATGGTGCAGGATTGCTTGCATGATAAATAAAGGAGTAGAGAGTAAGGAGTAGGGAGCAAGTAAATGTTTATTATGCCTGCTACCTACTACTTTCTCCTTTCTACTTAAAAAGGAACTTTTTTAATGATACACTTTGATGAATCTATCGAAATGATAGAAAATCTCGAAATA
>JALSSQ010000214.1 GCA_026984165.1 Sulfurovum sp. | reverse complement strand
TAAGATAGTCATTGAGTGCTTTTTCATCTTTGAGGTAAATCTCATTTTTACCTTTTTTATAACGATACAGTGGTGGTTGAGCAAGGTAAAGATACCCATTTTCAATGATTGGTTTTAAGAATCGATAGAAAAATGTCATTAAGAGTGTCTGTATGTGCGATCCATCAACATCGGCATCGGTCATGATGATGACTTTATGATAACGAAGCTTCTCTTCATCAAACTCATCACCAATTCCACAACCAAGTGCGGTAATCATGTTTTTAATTTCATCAGATTTTAAGATTTTTTCCAAACGCGCTTTTTCAACGTTAAGAATTTTACCTTTAAGGGGTAAGATAGCTTGAAATACTCTGTCACGTCCCTGTTTTGCAGAACCTCCTGCCGAGTCTCCTTCTACCAGATATATTTCTGAAATTTCAGGGTCTTTACTCTGGCAGTCCGCCAGCTTTCCAGGCAGGGTACCTACGCTCATAGAGTCTTTGCGTTTTACCAAGTCTTTTGCACGTTTGGCAGCATCTCTACCACGCGCTGCCAAGAGTACTTGTGTCATGATGGCTTTGGCTTCTATGGGGTTTTCTTCGAGGTATTTGTTAAAATTTTCAGAGAAGAACTTTTGTACGAGAGGACGTACATAGGATGAACCCAGCTTCCCTTTAGTCTGTCCTTCAAACTGTGGTTCAGGAACACGTACTGAGACGATGGCGATAAGCCCCTCTTTACAATCCTCTCCTGTAATTTTTGTATTTTTCTCTTTGGCATTGGCATTTTTAGAGATATATGAAGCCATAGAACGTGTAAGACCTGCTCTAAATCCTGCTTCATGCGTACCGCCTTCTGGGGTTTTAATGTTGTTCACAAAAGAGAGTGACTTTTCAGAGTCTGCATTACAATACATAAGAGCAATGTCTATTTCGATATCATCTGCTTTGCCTTGAAAAAACTGTGCACTTGAAAGTGGCTCTTTTGTGTTCATATCTTCTACAAACTGTTTGATACCCCCTTCAAAATGAAATATCTCTTTTGTCCCATCACGCTCATCTCTAAAATCAATCGTAATTTTAGGGTTGAGGTAACAGAGCTCTTTGAAGCGTTTCATCAAGATCTCTTTTTGGAAAGTGACTGTTTCGGTAAAGATAGTATCATCAGGGAAGAATTCTATACGTGTACCATGCTTGCTGGTTTTCTCACCGCTCACAAGCACATCTGTAGGGATACCTTTTTGAAAACTTTGTGTATGTATTGCTTTGTCTTTAAATATGGTCAGATGCAGCTCTTTTGAGAGTGCATTGACAACAGAGACGCCCACGCCATGAAGTCCACCAGATACTTTGTAGGTATCTTTATCAAATTTACCACCAGCATGGAGTACAGTCAGTACGACAGTTGCGGCAGAGATTTTTTCAGTAGGGTGCTCGGTAACAGGGATACCACGACCATTATCTTCGATGATGGCTGAGCCTGCTTTGGTCAGTGTGACTTTAATCGTGTCACAGTACCCTGCCATCGCTTCATCAATGGAGTTATCTACTACTTCATAAACAAGATGGTGAAGCCCTTTGGTTGAAGTGTCACCAATATACATTCCTGGTCTTTTTCTTACCGCTTCTAGTCCTTTGAGGACTTTAATATTACTAGCACCATATTCTGCCATGTTATACTTCCTTGGGTGGGTTTATAATAGTAACTATTTTATCTAAAATTACCTTAGGTGTGCCCTTATAAAAAGTGCGATAGAAAGGGCTTTTGCGCAAGAATTACAGAAGCATACCGCTTTGCTGTTTTTTGGTACTGACAATGTCGATTGTATTTGGGTCTATAAATTGTTTTCTATCATAAGCATCTAGTGCATATCGTCCTATCATTGCAGCATTGTCAGAACAATATTCTAAGGGTGCAACATGAAGAGTTTTGCCAAATTCATCACAAAGTGTTTCATAAGCTGTACGTATGTATTTATTTGCTGAAGCTCCACCTACTATGGCAAAGTCTTTGATGGGCTCTTTTGCAAAGATTTTTTTGCTTTTTTGCAGGAGATGAAGTTTAACTGCTTTTTGGAAAGAGGCAGAGAGGTCTGCTTTGTCTTGTTCTGACATATTGTCTTTCCCCCCGCAGGCTTCTACT
>JALSSQ010000213.1 GCA_026984165.1 Sulfurovum sp. | reverse complement strand
GAAGATACGGTTTCTTTCTTCTTCTGAATTAACGGTGCAGGATGCATTGTAGGTGGTAAATTTACCTGTTTTTGATTGGTTGCCTATGGAGCAGAGGTGCTCTTTGTCTCCTTCTATTTTCATAATCTCTTTAATACACTTTTTTAAAGCTTCTTTGTCTTTGCCAATAATCTTGAATCCCCATGTTGTTGGGTAGTTTATCTCTGGACGTTGGGGCATATTTTCATCTAAAATTTTCATAGTTTCTCCTTATCGCTTAAAATCGCCAGAATTTCCACCTGATTTATGTTCTAGCTGTACGTTGCGTATCACCATCCCTTTGTCGATGGCTTTAAGCATATCATAAATCGTAAGTAGTCCTACGCTGACACCTGTAAGTGCCTCCATTTCTACACCTGTTTGACCATTGAGTTTGGCAGTAACAGTGAGTTTGAAGCCTGGTAGTTCAGGGAGTTCCTCTATGTCAGTTTTGACGGAGGTAATCATGAGAGGATGGCACATAGGAATGAGTGTAGAGGTCTGTTTAGTGGCCTGTATGGCTGCGATGACAGCGGTTTGAAGGACGGGACCTTTTTTGGCTGTGTTGGTGATGACCGCATCAAAGGCAGACTGACTGACCTCAATAATACCTGAGGCGGTTGCCTTTCTGGTTGAGGGGGTTTTATCGCCTACATCTACCATTTTGGGTTTGTTCTGTTCATCTAAATGTGTTAAGTTCACTAGGGTATGCCTTGTATTTTTTGAATGATTTTAGCATAAAAGTACCAAAAAAGAGATATTTGACGAAAAAAGTCTTAAAATACTTGACTTTAATCGTTAAATAAGATAAGATTATCAAAATTTAAAAGGATAGTTATGGTTTATGCCTATATGCGACAGATACCAAACCTTGATAATATGGTGATGCAGAAGAATGATATCTTGGCTTTTTCTCATCGAAAAAATATGGATGTGATGCAAGAGGTCGTTGAGTATGCCACTAAAGATCTTGTGATGGATGAAAGAAAAGAGTTTGAAAGTTTTCTAAAATCGTTAGGGGAAGGCAGACATACAGTGATTGTCTCTTCTTTATCTGTACTGAGTACACGGGTTGATGAACTGGTCAAAGTGATTAACTGTATGTTAAGTCATGATGTAGATTTGTGGGTGTGCAGTGCAAACTTGCTCATTAACAAAGAGAGTCACATGGCTGAAGTGTTTCCTTTGCTTGAAGCACAACGTAAAAGGCCAGCTGAATCGACCCAAATAGGTCGTCCAAAGGGGAGTAAATCAAGCTCAAAATTTGACATCTATCACGGAAAGGTTATGAGCATGTTGGCACAAAAACAGAGCGTGAGTGCCATTGCACGCCATTTGAACGTAAGCCGATCCTCCTTAAAAGATTATATAGAATCTCGAGGTTTAAAAAGTCTAGTCGCCAGTATTGGTTCGGCTGTATCAACACTAGAAGACAAAGAGGTGGACAACATTGTATTGATTTGTCCTTTTGAAGCAGAAGCAATAAATGAAAAAAAGGCATCGTAATGGAAGCAGCAGCAGTGAAAAAAACAAAGAAAAATCAGGCAAAAGAGTATTTGAAGGGCTGGGTACCGTATCGTATTAAGAGATATTGGGTCTATGCCATTGCAACGGTTGTGGCATTGGTAATGCCATGGATTACTATGGGTGAGAATCATCTTTTTTTACTCAGTTTTGACCATAAGAAATTGGAACTTGCAGGTGTCTCGTTTGATATGCAGGAGCTCTATTTGATGCCATTTTTGCTTATGTTGCTCTTTTTGGGCATTTTTGCGGTGACTGCATTGGGTGGTAGAGCATGGTGTGGATGGGCTTGTCCCCAAACCATCTTTCGTGTAATCTATAGAGATGGTATAGAGACGAAACTGTTGGGACTTCGCAAACGCATCAAGAATAAACAAAAAGAGCCAGATATGTCCAAAATGGAAAACAAGGTGAAAAAAGTGATTGCAGTTTTACTGTGGTCACTTCTTGCTTTCATTGCAGCAGCAGACTTTATGTGGTTTTTTGTGCCACCTGAAGATTTTTTTAGATATTTGTCAAATCCAGCAGAGCATATGGTACTGGTGGGTATGTTTGTGGGTATTGCACTGTTTATTATTGTGGATGTAGTGATGATTAAAGAGAATTTTTGTATCTATATCTGTCCCTACAGCCGTGTGCAGTCAGTACTGTATGATGATGATACCATTATGGCAGTTTATGACCCTATTCGTGGTGGTGAGATTTATGAAGGGCACGGGAATGAAAGGCATAAGCAATTTACCAAACAAAAAGAGCTCTTGAGTGTAGAGCCAAATGCAGAGTGTACCACGTGTGAATCTTGTGTTACGGTATGTCCAACACATATTGATATTCGTAAAGGGTTGCAGCTTGAGTGTATCAACTGTCTGGAGTGTGTAGATGCCTGTACGACGGTGATGGGGGCATTGGGAAAACCGAGCTTGGTGCAGTGGTCATCAGAGAAAGAGACACTTAGACATGAAGGGAAAACAAATTACTTTAGAGGCAAAGTCATTGCCTATTTTGCTGTACTTACTATTGTGCTTGTAGCCCTTTTTGTGATGGGAAGCAAAAAAGAGCATATGCTTTTAGATATCAATAAATCTCCAAGACTCTACAAAATATTAGAAAATGGTGCAGTGCAAAATGATTATATCTTTACGTTCTCAAATACAGACAGTAAAGCACATAGGTATTATTTTGATATTGTGGGTAATGATAAAATAGAGATTAAACGGCCATCTGAAGCCTTTAAAATCGCAGCAGGGAAGAAAAAGAAAAAAGTAGTACTTCTTGAAGCGACATCGGCACTTGGCAATGGTGCTAAAAAAGATACACCAATTCCTGTGAAGATTGTTGCCTATGCTGTGGATGATAAAGAAAAAATTATTATCCAAAGACAAGCAGTATTTATGTATCCTAGCATTGATAAATTGAAAAAATAATGTACAATAGGAGATTGACGTGCAGAAGGTACTGGTATTAGGTGGTGGTTTTGCAGGTGTTGAGGCAGCCATTTTTTTGCGCAAGCAAGGCATAGAGGTTGCTTTGGTGAGTGATAGAGACTATTTTTATATCTATCCTACATCTATATGGATTCCTACAGGAGAGCTAACAAAAGAGGATATCTCTGTACCCTTGGATAAGCTGGCAATGAAACATGGTTTCGAGCTTATCATAGACCCCGTGACGCAGATAGATGCAAGGAAGAAAAAAGTGACATTGGCAAGCGGACGTATGCTTGAGGGGTTTGCTTATATTGTTGTAGCACTGGGACAAGATAAGATGGCGCATCAGGGCATGGAGCATACCTTGTCTATTTGTGGAAAACCAGAAGAGGCAACAGGCTTGTATGAACGCTTAGATGCACTTGTGCTGAAGGGGCATGGGAAGATAGCCATGGGATTTGGCGGAAACCCCAAGGATACCTCTGCTGTACGTGGAGGCCCTGCGTTTGAGATGCTCTTTAATGTGCATCACTATCTCAAGAAAAAAGGTCTCCGCACTCATTTTGAACTTACTTTTTTTGCTCCTATGCAAAAGCCTGGACAGAAGATGGGCGAAAAAGCATTGGCGATGATGGACAAAATGTTTAAGAGAACAGATATCAAAACACACACAGGGGTCAAAATAGACAAATTTGTAGAGGATGGCATACTCTTTGAAGATGGTACAAAAGTAGCATCAGATTTAACCATGTTTATCTCTGCAGGTACAGGACACCATATTCTCAAAAATAGCGGCTTGCCTCTAAGTGAGACAGGCTATGTGGTGACCAATGAATATAGTGAAGTCGAAGGTTTTGAGGGTATCTATGCTATTGGTGATTCAGCATCGCTTATGGGACCAAAATGGCGTGCCAAGCAAGGACATGTGGCTGAGGTGATGGCAAAAAATGTTGCCTACAATATCAATGCACATATGCAGGGTATCGATTCAAAGCAAAGCTATATGCAGCACCTCAATATTTTGTGTGTGATGGATACAGGGGATGGTGCAGCTTTTGTCTATAGAGATGACAAAGGAGGCAAGATTATACCTATGCCTCTGTTTGGACATTGGATGAAAAAAGGGTGGGGATGGTATTGTAAACACTCTAAGCTGGGGCATATTCCCCGCATACCCGGATTGTGATATTTGGTAACACTTTATCAATTAGAGTGCAGAAGAAAAACATTTAAATTTAATTAAGACTAATTTTATCCTATTTAAGTCATAATGCAGATACAAAACAATTTAAAGGATATTAAATGGCAACAGTAACATTTAAAAATGACATCGTATGTAACCTAGGTGGAACAGAAGTAAACGTAGGTGATGCAGCACCAGTAGTGACAGTAGTAAACTGTGATCCAATGCTTCAAGATGAGCAAATTGGTGGAGAGGGTAAAGTGCAACTAGTCATTGCAGTGCCTTCACTAGATACAGGGGTATGTGATGCAGAAACAAGAAGATTTAACCAAGAAGCAGCATCACTTGACGGTGTAGAGGTAATCACAGTGTCTATGGACCTTCCATTTGCAGCAGCAAGATGGTGTGGAGCAGCTGGAATCGAAAACCTCAAAGTATGTTCTGACTTCAGAAACAAAGACTTCGCAAACGCTTATGGTGTACTTCTAGCAGATGGTCCTTTGGCTGGTGTAACAGCTAGAGTTATCTTTGTTGTAGGTAAAGATGGAAAAATTGCTTACAAGCAAACAGTACCTGAAATTACAGAAGAACCAAACTACGACGAAGCAATCGCAGCAGCAAAACAAGCAGCTGCGTAGTCTCTTTGGCAAAAGCAACGTGTTAAGTTTTTTTCAAAGCCCTTCTGGGGTTTTGAGCCTCACCATTTTTATACTTTTATTTTCTCTTCTTTTTACATACTTTTTGTTACAATCACACTATGCAAGCATTTAAATTTATACGCCCTATGATGACTTTGTTTTTTATAGTTCTTCTGACGGCATGTACACCAGACGTACCAAAAGAGAGCTATGACCTTGAAACATGCAAAGCTGAACTTCTTGATGGGAAAGATTATGAGCAAGAGGCTTCAATAGACCATATTGTCGTGGTTAAAAAAGAGCGGAAAATGTATCTCTATAAAGCAGGTAAACTGCAAGAGACAATACCTGTATCTTTAGGAAAAAACCCTGTAGGACAAAAGGAACAAAAAGGTGACGGAAAAACACCTGAGGGAGCGTTCTTTATCCATAGAAAGCTTTGTTCTTCCAAGTATTACAGGTCGCTGTGTATTTCTTACCCAAGGGCTGAAGACAAAGCAAGGGCAGCAGCAAAAGGGCTCAATCCTGGTGGAGACATTACGATCCATGCGCAACCCAGATGGAACGCAGACGGTAAAGCAGACAGTTATACACTTTCACAGAATTGGACACAAGGTTGTGTCGCCGTGACCAATGCTACGATGAAAAAACTATGGTATGCAGTACATGAAGGTGTACCTATTACGATACGCTAAGGTAAACAATGGCATATACGCAAAAACAGATAGAAAAGTTCAATCGTCAAAAGTATATTACAGAGCTCGAGAAAATCTCTAAAAATATTTTCCGTATGTTGCGTAATACGCATGTGACTTCTAAAGATTTTGTGCTAAAATTTGAACAGCTCAAAAAAAAGTTTGACGAAAGAGCAGAAGTGCAATTAGATGCTGAATACCATCAGCAATTAAAACGATACATTCTGCGTCTTTATAAAGATACTTGTGAGAATGAAATGTTTAGTGATAAAACATTAGATGATATACGCGATGCAGAAATGAGCAATTTAAACCGTTTACAAAAACTAAAAAATGGGACATCTTACAAAAAAGACAAACATAAATCGAAACGTCAACATGAAGATTGGGGCTAGACGCTTTTTGAAGCATTTAACAAAACAAGGAGAAAAAATGAATGTTAAAATAGGATTATTAGGTGCAACATTTGCGCTTATTATAAATGGATGTGGAACTAGTGCTTCACCAAAGATTGCATATGGAAAAGTCGATAAAACACCTTATGCGACAGCAGAATGTATGAGAGAATTGTCAAGAGGCACAGAAATTATACCTAGCAAAAAGATAGATAAAATTGTTGTTTACAAAGGGAAAAGAAAGCTTTATACTTATCGAAATGGCAAAATCGTGAATGAATTTCGTATCTCTTTAGGCAAAAATGCAGACAAAGGTAATAAAATAAGTGCAGGGGATTACAGAACGCCGGAAGGCACTTATACGATTGTACGAAAAAAATGTGATAATAGACTCTATAAATCTCTTATGATTTCTTATCCTAATGCAGCAGACAGAGCTAGAGCAAAGGCACATGGAGTAAATCCAGGTGGATATATTACTATTCATGGACAACCAAAATGGAATGCAGATGGTCATGGTGATGCTTATACCCTATCACATGATTGGACAGAAGGATGTATGGCGGTGCCAAATGGTGCTATGGATATATTGTGGGCAGCAGTACAAAATGGTGTACCAATAACAATTCATGCATAAAAAAATACTTTTTTAGCTGTATTTGATGAAGTATATATTATCATATTGAATAATATTGGATACTAAAGGAGAAATAATGGGAAAATTGATAAGTATATTGTGGGTATTTTTATCCACAGTGTGGTTGATGGCGGGAGGAAATGTAAATCCAAATTTGTCTGCAGTTGCGGATATACCAAATAAAATATGTAAAGCAAACAAAGTTTATATAGAAAAAGATGCGATGCTTATGTGGCAAGACCAAGCGTACGTGGATGCAGAAGATGGCGCATATAAGCGCAATTATTCTGTAGCAAAAGCAGGAACTTGGAATCATGCGATGAATTATTGTCGAAGCCTTACTTATGCAGGTTATTCAGACTGGAGGCTTCCAACTGCAGATGAATTAATGCATGTGCATAGGCATGAAGGGCAAGTATTTACTTACTATAGAGATAATGACTTTTGGTCATCTACGCCAACAACAGATGTAAGATATTATGTCGTTTTTCCAGCAGATGCATATCAATATAAAAGATATAAAAAGGAGTCTAATTATATTAGATGTGTAAGATGCATGAGCAAGAAAGAACGTCAAAATCATTTACATAGAAAAAGCACCCCTCTTTTTCAAAGCAGATGAGTTTTAGAGGATTTTAATTTCCTCTTGCATCATAATATTAAATCTATCAAAGATTTTTTCTTTGGCAAATTCTATAAGGTATTTTGCATCTTCAAAAGTGCCTCCTCCTAGATTCACTAAAAAATTTGCATGTACTTCAGACCATTGCATACCACCTTTGCGTAAGCCTTTGAGTCCTACTGCTTCAACAAGCCTTCCTGCATAGTCCCCCTCAGGATTTTTAAATGCAGAACCTGCAGAGGGTTCATGAGGCTGATTTGAGCGTAGGTTGAGGAGATTATCAAGTAGCGTTTGGGAAAATCCTTTTTTCATTTCAAATCTGGCAGCTGTGACAACGCCATCGAGTTGTGCAAAACGATACCCATGAGGTATATTTTTCGCAAGTAGCCATGTGCCGTTTATTTGAACGCTGTGCAATATATTGAAAATCTCATACTCTTTTACCCCCGCATTCATCGCAAGCATACCCCCAAGTGTACCAGGAAGTTTTGAGCAAAATTCAAAGCCTGCTATGTCATGCCTCTTCGCATAAGAGACCATGCGACCTGTGGGCATCGCTGCTCCTATCTCTAGAAAGCCCTCTTTTTCTTCTATGTAGGCAAAGTCTTTGGAGAGCATCATAAGTGGTGGAGGAGTAGGGGAGACCAAAAGGTTGTTTGCACCACCGATGAGGTATCTATCGGTAGGGATAGTATCTTCGTTTTCTATCATGAGTACCTCTGTAGGCTGTCCTATTTTGATACTGGAGTATTTGGAGAAATCTATAACCTTAAAATACATGAGAATCCTCATGTATTTTAAGGCTAAATGAAGAGTGAAGAGTGAAGAGTGAAGAGTGTTGGTACAAAAAACTTATACACATTAAGATTGGTTTTATGTTCAATACGGTTATCATTCCTACTTCCTACTTCCTACTTCCTACTTCCTACTTCCTACTTCCTACTTTGACCGCAGGTCACTATATTCTTTAGGGATGAGATAATCCTCAGTTTTGAGTGGTGCATCCCAAAGTCCATGTTTAAAGCCAATCTCATAGAGTGTGCCAAGAGCTTTAAGTTGAAGTGCATTTAACTCCACAGATGCATCTGAAGCATACATGTCTAGGTATTTTGTGAGCATCTCATCGGAGATACGTACGAGAGAGTCATTCTCTAGTTTTTTACAGAGTTCTTCTTTTCTGTCATTGGCTACTTTGACACCATCTATAAGGATATTCTCGATGTCTATGGCACGGTTAAGTGGTAAGCTTCTACGTATTGCCATGCCTCCTAAAGGTAAGGGAAGTCCTTTCCCTGCCAGTTCTACCCAAATGTCCCAAAGCTCTTTTTCTACCTCTAGGCTTGTATCAAAGTCGAGGATAGACTCATGTATGAGTACTCCTGCATCTACTTTGCCACTCACTACCGCCTCTTCTATCTCCAAAAAGTCCATATAAATAGGACGTGCATCAGGATAGTAGATACGAAAGAGCATGGCATTGGTGGTGTATTTACCAGAGAGTGCTACTTTAAAGTTACGTTTTAACTTCTTGTCTTTACGACGAATGAGCTTAGGTCCATACCCCTCACCAAAACTCACAGCCGTACGTAGCAGTGCATACTCCTCTTTGATAAGCGGATAGACCCCAAAACTAATCGCAGAGACATCATACGTCCCTTTCATCGCCTCAACGTTCAGTGTTTCGATATCTAGTCCTATGTTAGAAAAGTCATACCCTTTGGTATCTACCCATCCAAACTTGATGGCAAAATACATAAAGATATCATCTGCATCTGGAGAGTGGGCTAGTTGGATGTTTTTTGGCATAGTGTGACCTTGTTTTAGTATGGGAGTATTTTAGCATATTGGGGCAAAGAGTAGAATGAGAATGATTATTTTTGGGTTTTTGATTAGTTTTATATTCAGTATGCAGTATAATTAAGCAGTATGCAGTATAATTAAGATAAATCGGGTAAGATTTTACAATAAATAATAAATTATTATTTAAATAAGGAATGTTATAATGTTTGGTTTTTTCAAAAAAGAAAAAAAGAAAAAAAATCACGTACCAAAATATGATGCAAAGTTAATTAAAAAGTTTCATAAAGATCATGAAAAACTTGTAACACAAATTGGAATTATTAAAAGCAATATAGAAGCACATAAGATTGAAAAAGCAAAAGAGGGTTTAAAAAAATTAAAGATGTCAATTTTGGGTCATTTTATGGAAGAGGACATAAAGTTGTATTGGTACTTAAAAAACTACTATAAAGAGAATGATAGTATGATGGAAATTGTTTTTATGTATGAAGACAGTATTAAAAAAGTCCAAAAAACAGCCATATCTTTTTTAGATAAATACAGTGCCGAACATGTAGCACTAGACACGGTATTTAAGAAACAGTTTGATGAAATTGTTGATGTCCTTGCTACACGTATAGAGACCGAAGAAAATAATTTATATACGCTTTATGTTAAATAGTTATTGCTGTTTGATACACAAGATAGTTAAAAATCTAGAGTAACAAAATTTTTAAATTAGTAATATTAATAATAATGTAGGGGTTATTATGTCAAATTTTCCACCATATAATGAAAATGATACGTTGTGTACCTGTATGCACTTAAAACATAAAGAGTTAAAACTTGTAGCTAAAAAACATGCCAATGTGGAAAGTATTATGCGCTGTACAGGTGCAGGAACAGTATGTAATGCTTGTGTGCCATTGTTAGAGGAGATGTGTGGACAACAAGTATGGCAAAATATCCAAAAAATGGAAATAGATAACATTTCCAATTCCGTTATATCTTGCCTTTTGTATGTTGATAAAATTGAAACTGTGCAACCTGGACAATTTGTAACGATTCAAGCATATATAAATGATAGGTGGGTAACGAGAAGATATACTATTATTGATTTCTCTTTACAAAAAAAGTTTTATAAAATTGCCATCAAGAAATTAGATGAAGGACTTTTTTCAACTTGGAT
>JALSSQ010000212.1 GCA_026984165.1 Sulfurovum sp. | reverse complement strand
AAAAAACTTAGTTGCATAGGCGTTTTCCTTGATAGATATTTCTTTCTCTTGATATATCTATTTTAGCTAAATTTCGGTTTTAGGTGGGTTAGTGGGGGTTAATCAGAGGGTTCAATTCACGTAAATGCCTAGATATCTCTCTTTTGCATCTTTTTTGACCTTGTTTCTTACAATACTCTAGCAGGATAATTAGTTGAGACAAAAGTGATCACTTAAAAGTAGCCATGTTTTTTGCATTTTAAATTTTGAATCCCATACTCTTAGCACCTTCAAAACTAGAGCCTAACTCTTTTTCTATCTCTTCTAAAAAGTCTTGGTTAGAGAAGACGGATTCATCTCGTACCGCTACTTTGTACGCAGTATTTTTGATGACAAGATTTATCTGCCCGCCTGTAAGCTCATGGCGCGCAAGCTCTGTCATATCAAAGCCCTCTTCATAGTCTGCATTTTCAGGCAACATAAACTGCCACAGACGCAAACGCTGTTTTTTACCTGGTTTTTTAAACTCTATTTTGTAGTTAAAACGTCGTGAAAATGCTTTGTCTATATTTCCTAACAGGTTCGTGGTCGCTATGAGTATGCCCTCAAATTTTTCTATCTGCTCCAAAAAGATATTTTGCATTTGGTTGTGCATCTTGTCGGCAGAACTTCCTGTACCTTCGGTACGAGCGCTTAAAAATTGGTCTGCTTCATTCAGAAGCAAGATGGGGTCAACCTTTGCTTTTTTACTAAGCTCTTTAAAGTCATCAAATACCTTACGGACATTTTTTTCACTCTCTCCCACATACATTGACAATATCTTGGAACAGTCAAATGACAAGATGGGACGCTTGAGTGTTTTAGCCAGACTCATGGCTGTCATCGTCTTGCCAGTCCCTGCTACACCGTAAAAGATGATACGTGCATCTATGCCTTTGCGCTTATCTTTTATACCCCATTCCTTGAGCTTCTTAAAGACCTCTTTGTCAACCTGTTTGACAACATTGTTAAGGGTTTCTCTAGTTTTTGGATGAAGCACCACATCATCCAAAGTTGTCGTGGGCTTGAGGTACTCAAAAAGCTCCTGTTCTTCGACCAGTTCACCTAGTTTGAGCTTGGCTACTTTTTTCTTTTTCTTAGGGTGAATAATGCGCTGCAACACCTCCTCTTGCAAGTAAAAAGAGCGACTCACCCCTCCAAACATATTGAGTATCTCTTCATAGTCTATAATCTCCTCGGTAATAAGCTTCGCACCCTCTTCTAGCAAAGCACGATTTTTTATCTTCTCATACTCATCAAAGCTTATAAGTTCAATAAGGGTATTCATATCTCTAAACTGCCCTTCACCTCCTGAGTACTCTTCTTTCAGTAGTGCCAAGAAAATACGTTTCTCTTTTTCATCCAGCTCTTTTTCTTTAAAGAACTCCTCTACAACGATGGGGTTTTCTGTCATTTTCACACGCTCTTCGATGCGAGTCGTAAGCAAGGTAAGCTTATTTTTTAATCGTCCAATGCTTAATGAATTGTCTGTAAAACCTTGTTTAAAGGTGGCTATATTGTGCAAAAGAGAGACCATATCAAACTGATCTTGCAGATATTCCAAATGATCCGTATAGGGTTTGACTTCGGGTAAAAATATTTCTAAAGAGCCCTCTTCTAAAAGCCTCAACAACGAGATACTGGGCATCACAGAGGCAGAAAGAAGCTCTAACTTAGACGCTTCATGTGCCTTCACCTGCCCAAAACTCACCTGAATGATCCATCCCAAATCAAGCAAATTTTTAATGAGCCCCAGTTTTTTCAAATAGAGATACCCCTCTGTTGAAAAATTTTCTTGCAATATCTCCAAGACAGAGACCTCTTCAAGCCCAGAGACATACCGTTTACAAAGATACTGCACCAGCTGTGCCTCTTCTTTGGTACATTTCAAATGCTCATATATAGATGTTTTACTTACATCGTTTGTTTCTATAAAGTCAATAAGGTGTTTCAATGGTGTTCCTAATGTTTGGTAAATTTAGTTGAGTATGCGTAAAATATCAGATTTTAATTTGGGTAAATGTATTCTCAATACTATTTCCAATATTTCATCATCAACACTGTCATAATCGTGTGCTATAAAATTTCGTACTGCATTCATCCCACGTAAATCATCTTTATCAAAATGTGAAAGTATCTCAAATTCATTTTCATCTTTGAGCTTATTAAATTGTTCTGATATAGTAATGATTTTCATGCGTATTGCAGGCTTAAGTATTCTATCTTCAAGTGCTGCAACTATTTTAGATTTTTGACTAATGAAGTATTCTATATCTTCTATACTTAGCAAGATACTCTCTAAACGTTTTTTCATAAAAGTATCTGTTCCTCATTTAAGCTCTTTTGCAAAAGAGGATTTTTAGTATTGGCAGGAATAAGGTCTACCCTATGCCCAAAAGTATGCTCCAAATCTTCTTTTATTTCTTCAAGCGCTATCAGTTTTTTAAATGCGTTGTCTTTATAAAATACATCATGGTCAAGACGGTAACTGATATCGACATCGCTATAGACATCCTGTGTACCTCTAGCATAAGAGCCAAAAATACTGACAAACTCTATGCCTTTAGGCAATTTGTCAATATTATACTGATGTAAATAGTCTAAAATTTCTTTTTGTTTTAACATAGTTTGATTATAGTTAAAAGGTATTAAAAAGTCAACACCCGCAGTCGAAGGTGATTTATGTGTGTGAACGGTTACTGTTTATTGGATGGAACTATGCATCCCACCAGAGGACTTGAGGGACGAGTTATATACTTCCTTGTTTTGATTATAACAAAGATTTGATATACTCTAAATTATAAAATCATAGAGAGTCAGATGAAACGTTTCAAAAACCTATTTTCAAAATCCCTATCAACACAACTCAAAGTCACCTCATCCAATGGATTTCACCTTAGACCTGTGGCACGTTTTACTACTTTGGCTAAGGCATTTGGCTGTGATGTGACGGCTACTTTTAAAGGTAAAACCGTCGATGCTAAAAAGGTTAATAGTTTACTCTCACTCTCTTTAGAAAAAAATGACACCTTTATCCTCACCACACAAGGCAAAGAGGCACAAAAAGCACTCATAGCACTGCAAACACTTTTTGAAACACTCATGCAAGATGATGTGGAAATAAGTACTATAGAAAAAGAAACTGCCAACTATGAGGGTGAAACTTTAGAGGGAGATATCATCGCTAAGGGTGTGGGTATCGCTCCTGCAAGTGTGTATAAAACTGAAACTTTACAACATAAGAACACACTCACGTTTCAAGATGCGGTAGATAAAACTATCAATGCTTTGGAAAAAATGTATGACACTCAAAAAAAGAGTAACAACGCTGACATCTATTTGGCACAAAAAGAACTACTCGCTGCTCTAGGTGAAAAATGTGACACTATTGAAGAGTTGGAGAGTTTGATAGAAAAAGAATCTCACAAACTTCAAGGTACTAAACTCTCGGCTAAAATAACCGACTATCAAGACATATTGCAACAAGTCAAAACGGCTTTGGGGCTAGAAGTAAAAGTGATGTTTCCGCAAGATGATTTTATACTTCTAGCAGATGATTTACTCCCAAGTGAAATCGCATTACTCTCTGACACGCAAGTACAAGGCGTGGTACTCAAAGAGACTTCCATCAACTCCCATACTGCTATACTCTTGCGTGCTTCTAGCATCCCTTCTCTCATAGCAGACACTTCACAGATACCTTTAAGTTCAGACATCATCTTAGACAGTATTGCAGGGGCAGTAGTGCTTCATCCAAGCAGTGACGATATGCAAAAAGCAAAAGCCTTACAAGAGCAAAACAAAAAAGACAAAGCACACGCTGCCTCCAAACGTTTTGATCACGCACAAACTACCCAAGGAAAAACGATTAAAGTTTATGCCAATGTAGGCGATGTGCTCTCTGCCAAAGTAGCCAAAGAAGAAGGTGCAGAGGGCATCGGGCTATTGCGTTCTGAATTTTTATTTAAGTCAACCAAGCCTAGCTTAGAGACACAAACTAAAGCCTATGCAGAAATCTTTGATACCTTTGAAGATGTCACTGTACGCACACTCGATGTAGGCGGAGACAAAGCCTTACCCTATATTAATATCCCCTTGGAAGATAATCCATTTTTAGGGGTACGCGGAGTGCGACTTTTTAGAACGCACCCTGAGATACTTGCAGAACAACTGCATGCTATATTTCTAGCGTCTCAAGGTAAAAAAGTAAAAGTCATGTTTCCTATGGTCTCCACCGTAGAAGAGTTTAACAAAGCCAAAATATTTGCTAAAGAGGTCGCACAAAAACACAACATCGACATAAGCCATATAGATTTTGGCATCATGATAGAAGTACCCTCTACCCTTTTTCTCATCTCTGCATTTAACGAAGTGGTGGACTTTTACTCCATCGGCACCAACGACCTTACACAATATCTTTTTGCTATAGAACGCACCCATCCGCTTCTTAAAGCAGATGCTCTTTCACCTGTTGTCTTTTTGGCACTTGAAAGTGTTGTCAAGCAAGCGACAAAACCTGTAAGTATCTGTGGTGAACTTGCAGCCAACACAGATGCCATAGAAAAACTTGTAAACTTAGGACTTGAGACTCTTTCAGTAAGCCCAAAAAGTATCGCACAAACCAAGGAGACCATACGCCATGTTTAACTTACTTCAAAAAATAGGCAAAGCACTAATGACACCTATCGCTGTTCTGCCTGTAGCCGCTCTACTTTTACGTTTAGGCTTTGGGGATATCCCTATGATAGACGGACAAATAGCTTCCATTATGAAGTCTGCAGGAGATGCCATCTTCTCTCATCTTGATCTGCTCTTTGGTATCGGTATCGCCTACGGGCTTGCCAAGAACAATGACGGAGCCGCAGCACTCGCAGGTGCCATAGGGGTACTCATCGCCAAAGCTGTTTACATCAGCATTGACAAAGATGTCAATATGGGTGTCTTTGTGGGTATTATCATCGGTGTGTTGGCAGGATTACTTTATAATCGTTTTCACGACATTAAACTCCCTGAGTTCTTAGGTTTTTTTGGAGGCAAACGTTTTGTGCCTATTGTCACCGCACTTTCTGCTATTGTCGTAGGTGTATTGGCAGGCTATTTTTGGCACTATGCACAAGCCGGTATAGATGCATTTTCCAATGCCATTATAGGTTTAGGTGAGGTAGGCACTTTTATTTATGGTGTACTAAACAGACTGCTCATCCCTCTAGGTTTACACCATATCCTCAACTCTGTCTTTTGGTTTCAACTCGGAGACTATACGTACCTCAAAGATGGTGCACAAGTGGTTGCCAATGGAGACTTACACCGTTTCTTTGCAGGTGACCCAACTGCAGGGGTATATATGTCTGGCTTTTATGTGGTAATGATGTTTGGTCTGCCTGCGATGGCATATGCTATCTACCTCAACACACCCAAAAACGAACGTAAACGTGTAGGAGCCATTTTGGCTGGTGTTGCCTTTACCTCTTTTCTTACAGGGATTACTGAGCCATTAGAATTTTTATTTCTCTTTGTTGCGCCCTTGCTCTTTGTGGTACATGCACTCCTGACAGGGCTTGCACTTGCCGCGGCACAGATGCTTGACATCCATGCAGGGTTTGGCTTTTCAGCAGGCTTTATAGACTATGTCATCAACTACAAACTCGCAACCAACCCTCTACTCATTTTACCTCTTGGCGTAGTGTTTGCCTTTATCTATTTTTTCACAAGCTACTACACCATCAAACACTTTAAATTCAAAATATTTGAAGAGATGACAGACGAGAGCCAAACACAAAGCTCTGATGAGGCACTTGCATTTATAGAAGCTTTAGGAGGCAAAGAGAATATTGTCAATACCGATGCCTGTATCACTAGACTTCGCATGCAAGTCAAAGAGAACAGCCATCTCAAAGATGAAGCATTTACTGCACTAGGTGCAAAAGGTGTCATACGTCCAGACAAACATACAATACAAATTATTTTAGGTACAAAAGCTGAAAGTGTAGCTGAAGATATGAAACTAGCACTCAAAAAATCTTAAGCTTCTATTAGCTCAATGTTAACGCATTCTTGCTATACTATTAATAAAAAAGTCAGGTTGTCCTTGTTATGCGAAAACTTATATTGATACTCTTCTTTTTCCTTCTTAATGGATGTGCACTGAATAACCTTTTTGTCGGTGGAGAGATTGATAAAGTTACTATTGTCAAACACACCCCTTATATGAAATTTCATAGAGCTTATTTTTCTCGTGATCAGCTGCAAACCATTCGTGATAATAAAAAATACCTCTTTCTATATAATGCCAAAAATAATGATGTAGGCGTATTGCTCCACAAAAAAAATCAATTTGTACTCTACAATATGTCCAATCCTAACCAAAAGCCAATGACGATCAATGCAAACAAAAAAACACAATATTTGTATGCACTCAAAAGCTTTAAACAAAAAGGATTTAAAACTATAAAATCTCTCGCCTCTGTAGGATATACTGTATCCATATCACAGAAACGGTATAAAGGCATTAAAACTCTTTTAATAAAAACCAAAGAGTACTCACGTCTGCTCAAACTCTATAAAAAAGCGATTAGAACATACAATGCAAACAATATTAGACGCATTAAAACCAGATTACCTAAATCACTTATATTGGATTATTACAAACAGTATGAAAAGCGTGCAAATACTCGTGCACAACGTTTACAACTCAAAATTATTGCAAATAAACTACACATTAAACCCCCTTATATTATAGAAATCAAATCTAAAAAAAATACTGCTAAAAAACAATCTACAATAAAAACAATAGATTCAAGTACAACTACAAAAAATAAGAACCCTACTATTATTAAGGAAAAATCTCTTGTCGCCCCTATTAAAATAGAACCTTCCACTTTACCCTCTTCTGATAAGCCTTATGCCTATTATTTACACCAGGCATCTCTTGAAGAACTCTCTGCATATATTGCAAACAGTGCTACAAAAAATTCTCTTTCTTCCGACCAATACGATACTTTGCGTCATAGAAAATCATTATTACAAGAAGAAAAACTTTTTAATGAAGGTTCACTAGAAGAACTCATCGCTGCATACAAAATCAACAAAAATCCAAAATATAAAAAACGCATTATGTCTCTGATGAAGATGAAACAAGAAACAAACTAATTTGGGGAAACAATAATAGATAATAAATCTAATTCAATTTTGGTTCCTTTGTTCTCCTTGCTTTGTATATAAATGGCAATATCCAATTCATCACAAAGTTTTTTAACAATATGCAGTCCTATGCCTATGCCTCTGTCTTGCTCTTTATAATATCTGTCAAATACTTTGGAAGGATTTTTAATCCCTTTTCCTGTATCATGGATTGTTAAACTATTTTTTTGGAAAACAATATGCACATTCCCATTAGCAACATTATATTTTCCAGCATTACTCAATAGATTATCTATAATACGTGTAAACGCATTTTTATTTGTCATCAATCTAGTATTGTCAACAGAAATTTTATAATCAACACTAGGATAAAGTGCTTTAAAATAATTCACTCTACTTTCCAATAAATCTTTGAGTGAAAATGTTTCAGACTGGGTAGAAACACCTTTAAGAAAAATACGTAAATTCTCTTGTAAAGACAAAATACTCTCTATATTGTTTTCAAGCCTTTTAATTTTTGGATTTTCTCCTATTTCTCTTTTAAAAATTTTTAGATTTATCAACATAGAACTAATCGGTGTATTAAAATCATGCAATATATCTTTGACAAATTCTTCATTTAAACGCAAAGCTCTTTGTAAAGGCATTAATGCATAAATAGAAAAAAGAAAAGAAACCAATGCAGCAAAAAGAGAATAAAACCAAAATCTTTTATATAGTATGCTTTCTAATTTTTTGACTCTTGATATATAGTTTATACGAGGATACATCACTTTCATTAAATATTTTTCTGACGTTGGAACTTTAAAATAAGCATAAAAATCGCCATCTTTATACAAAATATTTTCTTCCCTATCTTTGCCTTTATCTACAAAATCAGTCGTTAAGCCTTTACATTCCAATGTGTAAGCACAAAGCTTCATTTCTATATGAATCTTCTCTTCAATCTCAATTTTTTTGACTTGATATTCATTCCAAAAATTAATAGCAAGCAATACTTCCAAAAGTACAAGAAATATCAAAAAACTCTTAAGAAAAGATTCTAATTCATAAGTTTTCAATCATATACCCTTGGGCACGTATATTTTTAATCTCTATGCCAAGTTTATTTTTTAATTTTGCAAGATTTACACGTAAAGCATTTGCACTGGGTTGTTCAAGAAAATCCATCAAAATATAACTATCTACTATTTTATTTTGTTCTATCATTAATGTGTGAAATAAATTTTGTTGTACCTCACCCAAACCTATCGTTTGTCCACCTTTTTGCAATACTCTTGTGATAGGATTATATACAAGGTCATTTAAACGCAATAATACATCTTTTTTTTGGTATTTACGTTTTATACGAATAACAAGTTCTTCAGGATCAAATGGTTTTTTAATATAATCATCTGCACCAATAGTAAAACCCTTTGAAATAGAATTAATATCTGTTAAAGCGGTAATATAAATAGCAGGTGTTTCATCGCCTGCTTCTTTTAGTGACGCCAGTACATCAAAACCGTCAACTTCAGGTACATTTACATCTAAAATATAAAGGTCATATGTCTGTTTATATGTAAGTTCAAATACTTCTGCCCCTCGATGTGCTACATTAACGGTATAGCCCTCAAGTTCCAAAAATTCTTTAAGGCTCGCACATAATATCTGGTCATCTTCAAGTAATAATATCTTCATCATACTACATAGTATACAAAAGTAACATTAAGAGAGTATTACTTTTTTTATCATTATTTTTTCTTCGGTGACCTTAAGATCACAAAAAAAACAATAAGTATCAAAGCATAAACAATATAATAATACAAATTATCACTTTGTGGCATTAGTTCACCTCCATTATTATATCACCCGCTTTTACGATGACATATTTTTTTTCTATCTTTTTCACATCACTCTCATCGCTGATAATAATAGGTGTTATAATATCTTTTGCATGTGCTTTAATATAGGTCAAGTCTGCTTCAATGATAACATCACCCACTTTAACCACATCACCCTCTTTGGCAACACGTGTAAACCCCTGCCCCTCAAGTGCTACTGTTTCCAACCCTATATGTACCATCACTTCCAAGTCTTTGTCAGATTTGATACTATAGGCATGATTGGTAGAAAATATCTTGCTCACTACCCCATCAATAGGTGCAGTAAAACTCCCCGTCACAGGCATAAGTGCCACACCATCCCCTACCATCTTTTGTGAAAAAACTTCATCATCCACACTTTCAAGTGCCACTATCTGACCATCTGCTGGCGCATAGATATCTCTTACTTTACGTTTTAAAAATCCGAACATTGGTAGTTTATTTCTCCATTTATTATTGTACTTATAATACTAAATTTTTCATCAAAAATCACTATATCAGCATCATAACCCTTTTTGAGCTCACCTTTTTGTAATCCTAGCTTCCGTGCAGGTATTTTTGTCACGGCATTGACAACTTCGACAATACCCATGTCTGTATATTTTACCATGTTTGCCATAGCTTCGTTCATTTTAAGTACGGAGCCTGCCAAGGTACCATCTGCTAAAAGGGCTTTGCCATCTTTTACCTCAACTGCACGTCCTCCCAAATCATAGTTTCCACACTTCATACAGCCTGCACGCATGGCATCGGTGATAAGCATGAGCTTGTCACCTTTAAGCTTGTGTGTCAAGGCTAGTGTACTTGGATGTGTATGCACTAGGTCTGCGATAATGTCACATGTCACATCAGAGTCAAATGCAGCGCCTATTAATCCAGGGGAGCGATGATGATAGCTTGGCATCGCATTAAACAGGTGTGTCACATGTGAGACACCCCATGTAAAGCTTTGCATCGCCTTCTCATAACTGGCATCGGAGTGTCCTGCAGATAGTATAATATGTGGATACGCTTTTGTCATCTGCTTTACAAAATCTTTGGCACCCTCTACTTCTGGTGCAAGTGTTATCATCTTGATAGTGTCCATATACTTTTCTATGCGTTTAAAGTTTGGAGCT
>JALSSQ010000211.1 GCA_026984165.1 Sulfurovum sp. | reverse complement strand
CTTTGGCAAAAGTCTCATGCGTAACGGAAGTTTTATCTTTAGAGAGTTGCTTGTTATCTTCTAGATACTGGCGCTTAAATTTATCCAACATCTCTTCTACCGTGTCTGCAAGTTGGTCATCGACATCTTCTTCATCTTTGAAGTCTGGGGCAATAAGTTTGCTCTCTTCATAGGTCACACCAAAGACCCTTTGGGTACTGCCTTCACGCAATACATACTCACCCAACTCCAGCTTCACCTCTAAACCTACAGTCTCACCCATAGAGACATCAGCTATCACAAAAGCGAGTACACGAGAAGGATGGTGTTCGACACTTACACCTATCTCTTTAGACATGCTTTGCATGAGACTTTTTATGTCAGCAGTGTATTTAGCAGTTTTGCTTGATTGATTTGCGACTATCACATCGTAACTGTCTATCCCTGTGAGTACATAAAAACTTTGTGACCAAAGTGAGGTAGCACAGAGCATACCCCATACCAATACTCTTTTTAACAAAGCATAAACACCATCTTAAGCTAAAGTATGACTGCTTTCCCAGTCTCCATGTAAGTTGCATCTGGCTATAGCTTTAAGTGTTTTGACACCATCGAGCTTAACACGTGTACCCAGGTATCCACGAGATACAGTAGGCTCCAGTGCTACGCTATCTACTTTTTTATCATCAGCAAAGAGACTCACTTCGTATATCCAATGGCTGTCTGTGCTTGGATGTATGATACCTTCTTGCCCTACATTCACCTCTACAAGTGTATATCCTGCACCGTCTTTGCTCCCTACTGTTATCTCAGGCGTATGTTTAAGCTCACCTTTAGTCATATGCTTCATATCTTTGGGGGTCATTTTCTCTGTGTTGGCAATAAGTTTTTTATCGTACGCTGAAGCAGCTACTGTACTCAACGCCGCTACCGTTGCCATTTTCATCATGTTTCTTCTTGTCATTTGTCATCCTTCTAACTATTTAATTTTATGGTTAGTTATCATACACTATTTTTTATAAAATACCCTAAAATGTGTATTCGATATTTTAGAGTCTTCTGTGTGTAGTTCATGTGAAAGCTCTGTAAGCCCACAGGTTTTAAATAGTTCTACTTCCTCTTTCGTCAAAGGCCAGGGAGGTCCTTCAAAAACCTCTTCTTTTTTATGGGCTACAAGCAGGAGCCGTCCACCTTGTACAACGGTACCAGCCACAGCTTTTATCATCTTCTCCCTAAACGCTATAGGTAGAGACTGAACAGTCAATGCCTCAAACACAAAGTCAAAGGTCTGCGTATACTCAAATATGTCTTGCTTTATAAACTTGATGTGCGAACCTGCAAAACGCTCTTTAGCTAAGTCTAGTACTGTTTGTGAGACATCTATAGCTGTGACATCATAGCCTACAAGTTCCAATGCCCGTGCATCATCACCAAGACCACAGCCTATAACCAGTGCTGTGCCTTTATGACTTATTTCTTCATCTAAGTAGGTTTGGAGCAAGGGGTTGACTGCTTGTCTCGCCCATGGTATGTTCTCATGGGTCTTTTTGTTATTTTGATATAGACCATCAAACCATTCTGAGGCTTTGTTGTGTGCTTGCATATAAATCATTTTATCTTTATAATTTTAAGCCATTGTTATATTTTTATAAATAAGCATATTTTCACATCTATTTGCGTGTTAAAAAATTTCTTTATAAGTAGAGTTTTTGTTGTTTTTCAGTATCTTTAGGCAATACTTATTATAAAAGGAGATACTATGAAGATGAAACAAATGCTCACAGTAGTGTTGTTTCCTGCGTTGATGTTTGCTAAGCATGTGAACATAGCTGAAGGAGGTATTAGCTTTGATTCACCCGATGGATTTACCAAGATGTCTCACGAAATGGCAGGTATCAAGTACCCCAAAGGCAATCCTCCTTCTTTTGTATTGACAAACCAATCCACAGAAACGACTATCGCCTATGGACTCAAAAACCAAGAGTTACCACAAGAAGAGATAGCGATGACAGGTAAAGCCTTTGAGCAGGTATATAGGCGTGTCGTTGGAGGTTTTGAGCTACATGCCAATAAGGTGGTTCGCATTTCAGGACAAAAATGGATACAGATGGAATTTACTTCCAATACCATTGATAGTAAAGTGTATAATATCTTTCTTGTTACGGGAGCCCATCATAAAATGT